>NZ_LR812090.1:4231901-4531901 GCF_903772925.1 Alteromonas macleodii | reverse complement strand
GGCTAAGCGCTTCGTAATCGTCGATAGCGTTTATGATGAGTTCAGAGACAAATTCGTAGCGCAGTGTAAGAAGCTTAAAGTGGGTGACCCAACGGATGAAAACACTGATCTTGGCCCTATGGCTAGAGAAGACTTACGAGATGAACTTCATGAGCAGGTGAAAAACTCAGTAGAAGCTGGAGCGAAACTTACCCTAGGCGGTGAAATTCCAGAATCTGACGGCTACTTTTACCCAGTAACTATACTTGAAGATGTTTCATCTGGCATGCCAGCCTATGATGATGAGTTATTTGGCCCTGTTGCGTCATTAATTCGAGCTCGCGACGACAAGCAGGCGATGGAAGTCGCAAACGATTCGCGCTATGGCTTAGGCGGCGGTATCTTTAGTACTGATACTGATAAAGCGGTTGCCCTAGCAAAAGATGAATTTGATACTGGTATGGTAAATATCAACGGGTATTCTTTAGCACAACCGAACCTACCCTTTGGCGGTGTGAAAGACAGTGGTTATGGTCGAGAGCACGGTGGTTATGGTATGCGTGAATTCGTAAATATCAAAACCATTATGGTAGCGGAAAACGCTGCCGAATAAATATTAGTTGTTTGATATTGCTAAACGAAAGCGGGTACATCTAATGTGCCCGCTTTTTTATTTGCTTTCGCTTTTAGCCTTTACTCATCTGGCCTTCATCCCTCTGTTCATTGAACAATTTTACGCAGGTATCCGGTCTTTTACTGTGATATGAATGTATAAATTACTAGGAAACGATATAAGGCGATGGCGATGAAGGTCTTACATAGACAGATAAGCGGTGCTGATTTAAGCGTTAGGAATAGGAAACACATGAAGCTTGAGAAGTGCGAGAAACGGCGTAATAAAGCGCATGCTCTCTCGTTAACCATGTTGGTAACGGCTTCCATTTTATCGATTTCTTCTGTGGCGCAGGCATCGTCTACATCGTTACATCAGACCCCACCTAAACAGGAGAAACTAGCAAGCAAAGAGAGTGAAAACACGGCCTCAATGGCTTGTGACAAAGTCTCAGTGCAGGTGTTAGGGTCGGGCGGACCTGAATTGGATGATGGAAGGACCTCTAGCGCTTACTTGGTCTGGGTAGATAACAAAGCCCGCGTGTTGGTAGATGCTGGCAGCGGCAGCAGTGTTCAGTTCGGCGCCGCTGGCGCGTCATTTGAAACCCTTGATGTGATTCTACTTTCTCACTTACATACCGATCATTCAGCGGATTTACCCAGCTTCGTAAAAGGTGGTTATTTCACTAATCGCGAGAAAAATTTATGGGTAATGGGGCCAGACGGTAACGAAACTATGCCCTCCACTAACGCCTACGTATCATCGTTAATTGGCGAGGAAGGTGCGTTTAGATATCTGTCTTCTTACACTATCGAAGGTCAAGACGATTACACAATATCGACGAAAAGCGTTGCAAACACCATACTAGAGAAACCCTTTGAATACGCAGTGAATAATGACATTAGCGTTGAAGCTATGTCGGTAAATCACGGGCCTATACCAACACTTGCGTGGAAAGTTAAGGCTAACGGGTGTGAAGCGGTATTTTCTGGTGATACTAATGATAAAGAGGGAAACCTATCGCGCTTTGCTAAAAACGCTGACATTTTAGTGCTGCATAACGCAATTGACGATAACGCGGGGCGCGTTGCGAAGAATCTGCATATGACACCAACACAAATTATCGATATTGCCGAGCAGTCTAAAGCAAAACGCATCGTGCTATCTCATATTATGAAACGCAGCGAATCGGGCTTAGACGCGCTTACCGAGGCTATTACGGTTGTAGCCGAAGGGCGTGTATACGCTGCTCAAGAATTGATGAATATCGAACTGCTTGATGACAACTAGCCGCAGTTTTAAGTCAAAAACTTAGCTATGGTAGTTTGTAGCAAGGGGCTTGGGTTTTACGGGTATAAAGTTAAGTAGAATGGGGTTATCAAAAAAAATGCAGAGCGTTTGGGCTCTGCATTTTTAATTTGGGGATGTTTTATTCAAACTAAGTCAGTCAATGCTTAGTGCAAATAGCGCTTTGTGTTAACCGTACTTTTTACCGTACTTTTTACCGTACTTTCAACCGTACTTTCAACCGTACTTTCAACCGTATTTAGCTTTCAAGTATTTTAAATACTGTTCTACTCGTTACTGAGGCGCAAAAGGCAGTGGAATAGGCGTGCCGTTAACGCTGGCTTTGCCGTCTTTAAGCTCCAGTTTTGTCTCGTAACCCTTCTCGGTTTCTTTTATCAAGCCTTGCTGAGCAAAGGTGCTTAACATCATAGGAGTTTGCTGCTCTACTGCTGCTTCGAGTTCTTCTGCTGACATGCTTTGCGCTTGTGGTGTCGCCATCAATTGACCCATCATATAACCAGACGCTACGCTTTGCGCAAAGGCCTTATCAGCAACTATTTGTGCGTCGGCCATGAGGTGTGTTACCCAATAGGCCACATCTTCCATGGTACCCGGTAGCGCATCAATGCCTACTAGCTTAGTATTCGCATGGGCAGTAAACGAGCCTTCAGGCAACGTCGCTTTAAGCGTCGTAATGTTAAGTTCAGGTTCGGCTTTCAGCTGTGGAAGTAAGTTAGCTTCGACAAACTCCATCATTTTAGCGTGTACTTCTTCAGGAGGGATCATCAAAGATGTGTTGCTAAAGTCTTGATAAGCCTTGATGAAGTCTACGTCTAAGTTGTTTAGGGCAACGCCTAACACCATATCAGAGGCTTCAAGTTCAGGCCCCTCTACCTTATCAATGGCGTATTCTACGTACACATTGGCGGTGTTGTTGTCTTTATCAATGTTAGTGTCTGTAATCAGTGCAATATTTTCTAGCTGCACCGTAGCGCCCGCTTCAAGGCCAGATACTTCCATGGTTTCGATGAGCGCTTCAATTTTAGATTCAAACAATTCGCCCTTGAAAGCTTCCATCATGCTGCCGTCATAGGTTACATCCATAGATAAATTAGCCATTTTCATTGAAAACTCATCGGCGTTAATACTTAGCGACTCGCCCGAGGACGTATATAAGGTTTGCCCGCCATCAGGCTTCGCTTCACCCGTATAACCGGAAAATAGCAGGGTAAAGCCTTCTTCCTCATTAGTAGCGCTAAGGGCGGGAATTACATCTTTATAACTTAGGCCGCCTAATAGACCAACCACGCCTTCATTGTGATAGATGGACTGTTGCCCATCCCATTGAACGTACTCTCTTAATTCATCGCCATCAATCGACACTGTATAATGAACGCGCCCTAATCCAACGCCGTCACCAAAATACACAGGACCGTGATGAGCGACCAAAGTAGCGGTAATGTTAGGGTTTTCGTCTAAAGGCATTTCTACTGCGTCAACATTTTGCGCATTGAAAAGCGCTCGAAAGTCTATAGCAAGTTTGATTTCTGCTTTTGTTGAGAACCAGCCTTTGTCGTATGAAAGGACTTCGGCTGAATATACAGCCTGTTCGTTAAATCCGTTTACTGCAGCGTTAACGTTATCTTCAACGCTAGAACCGATAAAATAAGGGGCAATACCAAGCGCAACTAAAGTCACGCCAGCGCCAGCTAAAAGAGGTTTGTTCATTGTACAATCCTTTGTTGAGTGTGTTTCCTAGTGGCCCTGATTTAAAAATTCAGGGCGCGCTCTGTGTTAAAAATTCTGTTTTGCTCGTTAAAGCTTTATTGGGATATACCCGCTGCTATTAGGCGCGCCAAACAAGCGAGCTGCTTGGTGTACTTCGTTGGGCAAGCTATCGTCGGGTTTAAATTTACCGCTAACGCGGATATTTTTCATATTGGTAGGAATAACCGCGTCCATGGATAAGCTTAACAAGTTAGGCTCACTTACCATGATGCCAATATCTTTCCCTTCGCAACGAAGTTTCGCTGAGTAAGTACCGAAATCAATGGGCCCTTGGGTTCCCGCAACCGTCGCGTTTAACCAATCTCCTGTACCATCTAGCGACTCGCACGCAGGGCCGAATGTTAAATCATTTAACGAGACTTTAAAGCGTCCGCCTGCATTAACAGGTAAGGGTAGACGAACTTGTGCAAGTACTCTATCTACAGGCAGGTAGAGCGTAAAGTTCTCGGTATTGATTGTATCTTGACTGAAAAGCCCTGTGGTAACAGGCCCTTCAAACGCGATGTCGTTTTTATCGCGAATATTACCTGCTTTTAGGTCTAGCTTAACCTTACCTAATAACATGTGAAGTGGGCTGAGTTCCCACTTCAGGTTGTTAACCGGCAAGCCGTTCACCACTAGGGTCTGTGCTTTACCAGAAAATAAAGTGCCACTTACTCCGCTTACCGAGACATTATTCGGCAGTGTTACACGACCAATAACCTGCACTGCGGGCATATAAGCAATAGCAAACAATAGGAAGGCAAGAATTCCGCCTATGATCCAACTAACTTTCGACTTCATGCTTTACCTAACTGTAGTCGGCGAATTTTGATATAGCCTGGCGCATCCGCTTCAGCTATATCGGCTTGAAGAATAACTACGCCCATGTTTTCCATGGCTTTGAGCCATTCTAGCACCGCATTAAATGGCGCTTGGTCTACCCATACCTGCAGTTCATCACCTTGAGGCTGCATACGGGAAATAGCAATATCATGCTGGGCAGTGGTTCGGTTCACCGCTTGCGGTAACGACCCCGAAAACGCCCGCTTGTTGCCCGTGCTACGACGTAATTGTTGAGCGCGTGCACCGCTGTCTTTTACCCAAACTAGAAGCGACTGCTGGTTATCAAGCAGTTGTTTTTGTTTGTCTAGCGCAGCATTGAGTGGCGACCATACTGCAAAATAAAACAGTGCTATCACTACCATCACTGCAGAAATGAGCACTAATTTTTGTTCCCGTTCAGTGAGGGCTTTGTATTTTTCTAAAAGCGCATTCACAACGTACTCCTTACTGAAACTGTACCCACAACGCCATTGTCACGATTATTAATCGCACCCTGTTCAACCACAAAACCCGCGTTTTCAGCGCTGCGTTTAAACTGTTCTAAGGCTTCAAAGTTTTTGCCCTGCGCCTGAATACGAATTTCTGTGCGGGTAGCGTCAAAGCGCAATGTTTGTGGCTTAACGTCGGTGGCTGAAAAAGCCGGTGCAAGCTGATCTAACATAATAAGCATGGAAGCATCCCCACCGCCCTGCTCTAACTTGGCAAGCTCGCTTTGTAGCTTTAACCGTACGTTGCGATAGGTACCAATGTTGGGAAAGCCGGCTTTAACTGCGCTACTTATTTCACTGCTAAGTGCTTGGTTTTGCGATTTTAGCTGATAAAGAGTAACGCCTTTATCTACTAAGCTGGTACACAGTGCAAGTACAGCGAGTACAGCGGCTACACGCCACTGACTTAGCACACCGCTGCGCTTACGTTTAATCTTGTACTCACCTTGGCACAAGTTAAAGCTGCTTTGCATGGCCTCTTTAGCCAATACTTGCATGGGCAATTCAAGTGGGGCCTGTGCTTCTTCAATATTTGGCAGACTGCTTAAATCGATACCTGCGTAATTCGTAATGGTCACAGGCGCTTCTTGCTGCGCAGTGAAGTGCACTAATGTAGGAAGCAACCAGGTTTGTTCACCTTGAACCCCTTTAAATTCGTCCTGGCGAACCAGTAGCTGCTCACCTAAGGTCAGTACCGACCAGCCGTTTTCGGTTACTGGAACCGCTAGAACGTCAGGAATAAGGGTGTCGCAAAATAACTCTGCTTCGCTTAGCCAGGCTTGCCACTGCTCCATTTTTTCATGGCTAACCACAGCGACAGCTTGTTTGTCCCCGCGCTTAGGGCCAATGGCGAAAAACTGCTGGCTAATGTCGGTAGCCAATTCGTCTTCTAGCATAAATGGAATAGCTGAGATAATTTTACGCCCAGCTTTAGGCGGTAGCTCTACCCATTTAAGCAATATCTCGCTGCTTGGTGCTAGAGCGATAACGCTTCGCTGACCAGCGCGCTCAGTGAGCGTAGATAAGTCTTCTGCACTAGTTAATTCGCCAGAAGCAATGATCTCGTCTTCAGATTTTGAATAAACGAGCCAGCTTATCGGGTCTGTGTAGTTGGCGCCTAAACGCACCAATAATTGTTCCATTAATAGGTTCCCCCAAACTCGCGATTCACAATGCTAACGCCACTATCGGCGCTTGCATGAAACACGGTGGAAAGCTTAAAGGTTGCTTTGTTGTATTGTGTTTTTGTATGCAACATGAAATATTCAGTTTTAACTGAAAACCAATCTTGTCGAGAGCTTGTTAGGTTAAGCGCTTGAATAGACGGCTCATTTAAAAATGCATCCGTATCATCCCACCCGTTTTGCGGGCGGCTGCTGAGTAAACTCGCAGCTTGCTGAATATCAAGCCCCGTTAGGCCTGCTAGTAATGGTGCATCTTCTTCTTCTAACGTATTAACGTTTATTTTCAATTCACTGTAATCTGGGATCACGCAAACCAAAGGCATTAAATCGTCTAGCCACGCAGGCGATACTCCGTTAATAATACGCAATTCGCTTTTCGATGCCAGTGGTCCGTTGGCTGCAAGATATGGAAACTCTCTTGACTCATACTCGCTGTCTTCTGCGCCATAGGGGCGCATGCTGTCATCTTCATCAACCCAGTCTGCTAAGCTGTCGCGCAGTGTATCGGCGGTAAAATTGTCTAACCCGTCAACGTTTAGCGATAGCAGCATGGTGTGAAAAGCTTCCATAGCTTCGGTGGTATTGCTTGACGCACTGTTTGCGTTATTCGAAGCACTACCCGATGCTATTGCGTTAAGATTAAAGCAAGCTTGAAGGTCTTCCAAATTAGCCGTTAAACCACCGTTTTCTAACGGATAGCTAAATTCTTGTGCCCAAGGTTGGTCAATAGAAATAGTATCTGGGCTTTCCTCTATCAGCGACTGAATTGACTTACGTGCAAAAGCTTCGGCGCCCATGGCGTACCAATAAGCCTGATTATTGTCTTTTAAATTCATGGTGCGCTGCACTTGTAGCTGCAATCGCGTACCCATTTCTGTAGCCAGCACGGCCACTAATGCCACAATCATAAGTACAATCATAAGTGCCACACCCTTTTGTTTAGCTGGTGGGCTAGACAGCTGGGGCATACACGTCTCTGTCTTGGCGCGCGTATGGTTTTTTAAAAGGCGTCTTCTTGTGTTTGGCATTATGATGATTCACCCGTAGTTAAGGTGAATTCCCTTCGAATTTTGCCAAAGTCTTTACTTACAAACTCTATGGCGACAGCCCGCGGTAACGCCGCGCCTTTGTAGCTTTCACTCCACGAGATATCTTCGTCATCATCCAACGAACTGCTGTTCGATGTGGCGAGAAACTCAATTTTTAAACTTTCTATGTCTTCTAGCAGCACTCGTACTTTCGGCTCGTAGCCAATAACATTATCCACGTAATTACTGTAAAGTCGCTCAAGCTTGTTCTCTTGAAGCCTGTAGGCAACAAACTGCAAAGTACTTCTCGGCAGCATTAATTGCGGGTTGTGCCAACCGCCTCTTACAAAACCAATACCGTCATCATCGCTGTCGTCGGTTTCTCCACCTGCCATGACCACATCTTGCTTTTCTCCGTTTACACGAGAAGCGCGAGGCACAGCTTGTTGAAGATCTCGTTCAATCGTGATCATGGCCCGCTGTAGCAATTGGAGCTTAGCAAAACGCTCTTCAGAAATATCATTGCTGTCGATAACTGTGGTAAGTAAGCCCGTTGATGCCAGCCCGATAAGGGTAAATATGGCCATGGCAATCAGTATTTCTATAAGCGTAAATCCGCGCTGCATACTAGTTCCCTGCCGTTGGCTTAGCCACAAAAGTGGTAACCGATGTCACTGAACTTTCGTAGCTTTCATCTTCGCCTACCGAAACGGTAACTGCACGTAAGTCGTTATCGTTGGTTTTCGCGACGGTTTGTTGCCAGTACCAAGTGCGGTCAGCCATCTCCATGGTGCCTTTTAAATTATTTTTGGGCGGCCAGGTGGTATCAAGCTGAAGCTGGTTTAACCGATTACTTGCCACCCAATTGGCAAAAGTAACAGACTCTATTTGGCCGACGCTAGATAAGTGCTCGCCAGCGGCTTTAAGCACTGCGGTGCCAGTTAGTGCGAAAATAAGCAGTGCCACCATAACTTCGAGTAGGGTTAAACCACGTTGATTATGGGGTTGGTTAAACGTGCTGCTTTTACCAGAAGAATTTACAGAGCTTGTTCTCATACAAGGTGCTTTTAGAGTGGGCGCGTTCATAATGGACGCTCCAGGGGACCTTCAAGCACTAAAGGCGGTAAGTCTTGGTTTTGTAAGCTGTAATAGACAGGATCGTCGCCGTCATCGCCCTCATAATTAAACGATAGGGTAAAAGGTGTTATTTCGCCGCTCGACATAATCAGCACTTGAGGCGGAGGCAGCTTTTTCTCTTCTTCGTTACCTATTTCAACCCCTTCATCAGAAACACTTAAATTCTCGTCGAACAGCTCCCTGTCAAAGAGCCTGTCTTCAACGTCCCATGGTAAGTCGTCTAAATTTAAAGTGAAGGTAAAAGGTTCAGGTAGCGTGTAAGGTTCGTAGGTCTTTTCGCCCTCGATACGCTGCCACTCATCATCGTCGTCTAGGTAAACGAAATAGTATTCGTTTTTTTCGGCTTCAAAGCGTACGCCCAGCTGCTGTTGATTTAACACCGCAAAATCGCTGGCCATATCAATAATCACCTGCAGGCGTTGGGCTTGGGTTTTTAATAGGTCTGACTTACTTGCTCCGAAGGCGTTAAACATAACGTAACCCGCCGCCAAGCCCATAAGCAGCAGTACCAGCATGACTTCTAATAAGGTAAAGCCTGCTTTATAAGCCGATGTACTGCCGCGGTAGCGCATATAGGTTAGTTCAAGTATTCGTTGATGTTCCAGTTACCAATGTCGTCATCAGTACCCGGCTCACCGTCTGGACCATTAGAGAAGATATCCACCACACCAAGCTCTCCTGGACTAATTAACGCATATGGATTGCCCCATGGGTCTTCAGGTAGACGCTTAATAAAGCCGCCTTCTGGGTAGTTGCGTGGGATTGGGTCGATAGTCGGCGCTGTTACTAGCGCGTCCAGACCTTGTTCAGTGGTAGGGAAGCGGTTGTTGCGTAACTTGTACATTTCCAGCGCACTTTCCATTTGCTGAATGTCTACCGCGGCCTTTTTAAGCTGTGCTTCTTCTTGATTACCCAAAATTTGTGGTGCAACCATTGAGGCCATAATACCGATGATTAGAAGTACGACCATGACTTCAATCAAACTGAAACCAGAACTGCGATTAAGTGTTTTCATTAAATATTCACCATGTTGTTCAATGCTAAAATTGGTTGCAATATTGCCATAACGATAAACAGGACAATACCTGCCATAGATACAATAAGTAAGGGTTCAAATACCTTAAGTGAGACACCAATAAGCGCTTCAAATTCCCTATCTTGATTATCTGCGGCGCGAGCTAGCATTTGCTGTAGCTCACCCGATTTTTCACCTGACGCAATCATGTGCATCATCATTGGTGGAAACATTTTCGTGTTATCTAGCGCGGCGCGCAAGCTGGAGCCTTCTTTAACGTTGACTGCCGCATCGGCTACTTGATTTTTAATATGCTGGTTTTCCAGTACATCGCCTGAAATACGCATAGCTTCAAGTAGTGGCACTGCACTGGCACTTAATATACTTAAGGTACGAGCAAATCGGGCCGTATTTAAGCCTCTAGAAACTTTGCCTATTAAAGGCAGGGTTAAAAGTGCTCTGTGATAGCGCAGCTTCATGTGCTTTTGCTGCAGTACGCGCTGAATAATAACAATAAGTACGCCTATGCCAATTAGCATAAATAAACCGTAGTTCTGAAGCCATGTACTTACAGAAATAAGAAACTGTGTGATGCCCGGCAGGTCTTGCCCCATGTGGTCAAACTGGCCAACAATTTTTGGCACTACCACGGTTAAAAGCAATAAGACGATACCCATTGCAAAGAACAGCATTAACGATGGGTAAATCATCGCTTGAGTAATTTGGCTGCGAGTTTGCTGCCTGCGCTCTGTGTAGTCGGCCAATCGGTTAAGCACGGTATCAAGGTGCCCTGATTTTTCACCTGCTGCGACCATCGCGCGGTATAGCTCATCAAAAACGCTGGGAAACTGTGCAAGCGCGTCGGCAAGGCCGTGACCTTCTACCACTTTACTGCGTACCGCCATCATCATGTTCTTCTGACGGGGTTTTTCACACTGTTCGGCGACGGCGAGTAGCGCTTCTTCAACAGGAAGTGCTGATTCTACAAGCGTTGCCATTTGGCGTGTAAGAAGCGCTAGATCCGATGCTGAAATACGTGGTTTAAACAGTGAAAAAGAAAGTCCTTTGCCTTCGTTTTGTGACCGCTCTGCAACTTGCTCCACTTCTAACGGGATTAAGCCTTTTTCACGCAGCTGTTGGCGTACCTGACGTGCGTTATCGCCTTCAAGTACCCCATTTGTATTTTTACCGCGGGCATTAACCGCTTTATAAGCGAATGCCGCCATTTAGTCTTCCCTCGTTACTCGAAGCACTTCTTCAAGAGAAGTTTCTCCAGCTAGCACCTTGCTGCAGCCGTCTTCACGGATGCTCGGGGTCGAGGTTCTGATATAACGCTCAATGGCTTGTTCGCCCACACCTTCGTGCATCATTTCACGTACTTTTTCATCAACTAGCAACAGCTCGTGAATGCCGGTACGGCCACGGTAACCAGTTTGATTACACGCTGCGCAGCCGTGCGGCTTATAGATGGTGGTGTCGCTCGTCGCACTCTGCCCTAGTACTTCAAGCTCAGAAGCGTCTGGCGCATGTGGCTTTTTGCAATCCGGGCAAAGGGTACGTACCAGTCGCTGTGAAAGTACGGCCAATAAGCTCGACGACAGCAAAAATGGCTCAATACCCATGTCTTCTAAACGGGTAATGGCGCCTGCTGCAGTATTGGTATGCAGTGTAGACAGTACCAAGTGTCCGGTTAAACTCGCTTGAACGGCAATTTGCGCGGTTTCGATGTCGCGAATCTCACCTACCATGACTACATCAGGGTCTTGACGCAAAATAGCGCGAAGCCCGCGGGCAAAGGTCATATCAACGCGGGGGTTCACCTGTGTTTGACCGATACCTGGAAGATCAAATTCGATAGGGTCTTCAACCGTTAAAATGTTTCTGTCTCGCGAGTTTATTTCAGTTAATCCTGCATACAGTGTGGTACTTTTACCAGAGCCTGTTGGGCCGGTAACCAAAATAATGCCGTGGGGCTTTCTGATAAGAGAAGAAAAATGGTTTCGGTTTTGAAGCGTCATGCCCAAATCTTCTAGATTCAGGCGAGCATTGTTTTTATCAAGTAAACGCAGCACCACACGTTCGCCATGACTCGATGGCATAGTAGAAACACGAACATCTACAGCGCGACCGGCGATGCGAAGCGTAATACGACCATCCTGAGGCACACGTTTTTCGGCGATGTCTAACTTCGCCATAACTTTAATACGCGATACCAACATGGATGAAAGCTTGCGATTAGGACGCAAAATTTCGCGCAATACGCCATCTACGCGAAAACGAACAACAAGCTGGTTTTCAAAGGTTTCTATGTGTATATCCGACGCACCCTCTTTTATCGCTTCGCCTAACATGGCGTTGATAAGCTTGATGATAGGTGCATCATCTTCACTGTCTAACAGGTCTTCAGTGTCAGGCAAGTCTTCGGCAAGGGCGAACAAGTCGCTTTCGTTGCCAAGGTCTTCCATTAGCTGTTTAGCTGCAGAACTATCGCGCTGAAACGCACTCGTTAATAGGTTTTCAAACTCGTCAGCAGGGATAGTTTTAGGTACAAACGGTTCCCCATAAAAGCGCCTAACTTCGGCAAATACGTCAAATGGCGTATTCTCTGTAAAATACAGTACAGCTGGTGTCTCGTTGGTTTCAAGCAGCACCTGATTGCGCTTTGCAAAACTAAACGATAACTGCTTGGGGCCAGCCTCTTCTTCGGGTAAACCGGCCTCTTCACCCATGGCTTCTAGGGCTTCTTCTTGCGCCTCTAGTGCTTGAGTAAGTTGTTCATCCGCCATACTACTCGTTACCTTCTTTTTGCTTCTCTTTCTCTGAAAGGTACTCTTCAAATGAAGGTGGTAGGGCTAGTGCATCGTTCCACTCAGGCATGCTTGGCGTTTCAGCCGATGGCATTAAAGATACGCCCTCTTGCTGACGCTTAAGCTGTAGCGCTCGAATATAGTTATATTTACGGTGACTGATTGAATTCATAGTAGCGCCATCACGCACAATCGTAGGCTTTAAAAACACCATTAGATTACGCTTACGTTTACTGGTCGACGTGGTTTTGAAAAGGTGACCAAGAATAGGGATATCGCCTAAAAGCGGCACTTTAGACACACTTTCTTGTACGTCTTCATCAATCAATCCACCTAGTACGATAGTGCCGCCATCATCAACAATAACTGTGGTTTTAATTTCACGCTTGTTAATTGAAATATCTACCGAGGTTGCGCCGCTTACGCTCGACACTTCTTGTTCAATAAGTAATTGAACTGCATCGCCCTCGTTAATCTGCGGCGTTACTTTAAGTTTGATACCCACTTCTTGACGGTCAACCGTTTGGAACGGGTTAGAGTTGTTCGCGCCTGTTGTAGTACCGGTAATAATCGGTACTTCCTGACCTACAATGAAAAACGCTTCTTCATTGTCCATAGTGGTAAGGTGAGGTGTGGCAAGAATATTAGAATTGGTATCAGTGCTTACCGCTTGGACAACTGCGCCCCAGCCATTTTCGATAACACCGGCAATCAATCCATTAGCACCACCTAAAAGGCTGGCTAATGAAGTATAGTCGCCTTCATCGGTGGTAGTCACAGTTACCACTTCACCGTCGTCGGTAACATAGGCTTCAGTGTCTGTATCATCTTCTGCTTGCTTAAGGGCTACGGCTAATGAACCTACAGGAACCACACCGTTACTAAATTGCGTGCCGCCACCTTGTTCTGAAACCCATTGTACACCTAGCGTTGTGCCATCGCCTTCAAACACTTCAACAATGATAGCTTCAACTTGTACCTGAGCACGGCGAATATCTAGCTGTCGCACCACTTCCTCAAGCGAGCGCATCATATCCGGCTCTGCGGTGATTACGATGGCGTTAGAATCTTCATGTGCGTCAATACTGATTTCGCGGTTTGAACTCGCTCGACGTGACGTGGTGCCGCTGCCTTGCTCTTCTGCTTGAATACTGGCCGATACGCCTTGAAGTACCTTAACTAAATCTTCTGCTTTTGCGTAGTTAAGGAACAATACGCGAGTGTTGCCGTTAGACTCAAGTTCTTGGTCCATGCGCTGAATAAGGTTAATAAGACGCTGACGTGCTTTAACATCGCCACTTACGATAACTGAGTTTGTTCTATCGTCAGCTACTACGCGAGGCTCAGACTTTGCACCAGTATTCGCTTTGCCTTGAGACTTATTAATGCTTTCGATAATACGCACCATTTCAGATGCTGACGCATAACGCAGTTTTACGATTTCGACTTCTTCATCGCCCGCGCGGTCTACGCGTTCAATAATTTCCACAAGACGATTTACTACCGCAGCGCGGCCTGTCAGCATCATAACGTTTGATGGGTCGTGACTTACCACGTTACCGCCACCTGCTTGGTCATTAAGCTGTCGTAAAATGGGCGCAAGCTCTCGCACTGGCACGTTGTATACCGGCACTACGCGGGTGATAAACTCATCGCCGTCTTGTTGCGCGCCTTCTACTACTGGAATATTTGAGGTTTTCGCGTCTTTAGAGCGTACAACTTTTAAAATACCGCTTGGCATTTCAACTACAGCAAAGTCATACACTTGAAGTACGTTTAGGAAAAACTGATAGTACTGATCTTCATTAAGCATGTCGTAACTGCGTACGCTAATTTTGCCGCGTACGTTTGGGTCGACGATAATGGTGCGCTCAAGATTTTTGCCAACAATATTGATGAATTCATTGATGTCAGTATCTTTGAAATTAGGCATGTATTCAGCGGCAGTCACCGAGAAACACAGAAGCGCCGTACACATAGCTGTGCCTAAGCGAGATAATAGTTTATGGCTAGTGCGCCTTTTCATTCTAACTTCCTTCATTTCCTAACATGTCGATGGCTGAATTGCTTGCACAGTTACTGTGCTGACCTCTACACAAACGTTTACCAGTAAAAAACGAGCCGTTACCGTTTTAGTTGTTGTTACGCCTCGGGTAAATCTAAGTAGAGTGTGGTTAAACTGCCATCTCGAATAATCGTTAATTCTATATTTTGTGCATTGCGTAGCTCAGACAGTGCCTCTTGCGATTGTTGCAAGTCGGTAAGATCTAGCCCGTTAATTTGGGTAATAACATCGCCAGCCTGAAGCCCGGCCGATTTGAATAACTCAGGCTCTTTCCCAGGACTAACTTGATAACCAATAAGTTGGCCTTCCTCGGTTTTCGGCGATATTGAAATAAAATCTGTAAAGCTAGCAGGTCGTTCACGAAGTGCCGCGGTTGCTTCTAATGCTTCTTCGCTTAACTGTGATTTATCTTCTTCCTGCTTTGGTGCTGGGCGTTGTCGGGCCTGCGTTTCACGGCGACGATTAGCTTCGTCGTAGTCAATGCCGTCTAGCATCAGGGTTTCGTTTCTTACCCCGTTTTTAATAATGACGCGATCGTTATACACTTTCTGCAGCGTGGCATTCGTGCCTTCAATTTTGTCGCCTAACCCATACACCGCCTGGCTTCCACGGTTTTCGATGATGGCCGTGCCAGCTTCTTGTTCTGAACTTGCTACTACACCCGTTAAAGTTAGATTCAAACGCGTTTCCGGGGCGTCGGTCACTTCGGCAACGGGTTCAGCAGGTTTAGCTGCTGCATTACCAAATAAATTCAGCTGTTGTATTTTCGCTATGTTGACCCCACTTTTGCCTGATGACGATGAAATAACCGGAGCTCGGCTTACTGTGGGTGTCGCAGATAGTTGAGGTTCAGGTATAATTCGCCACACGAGTTTGGCAGCAAATGCAATTAAATACAGGCTAAGCAGAACCACTACTATGGTATGTAGCTGTTTTTGATGCTGGCTTAGATAAACAACCAGAGATTGTGGATTGGGTTTATTGAATGTCATGCTGCCACTAATGGTACTGCTTTATTATAATATAGTGAATTTTTGGTTAACCGCGCTTTAGCAAACCCATAATAGCCTAGTAAAGGTGAGGGTCAAACACTAAAGCCGCACCATTACGAAATTATTACATGAGCCAATCGGAAAGTAACAATACACCACAAAATGTTAGGCTGGACAAGTGGCTATGGGCTGCAAGGTTCTTTAAGACTCGCGCCATCGCTAGAGACATGGTGCAGTCGGGAAAGGTCCAGTACAACGGGCAACGAGCCAAACCTGGTAAGCATGTAGAGCTTGGTGCCATGATTAAAGTTCCCGCGGGATGGGATATTCGTGAAATAAAGGTGCTAGGCTTAAGTGATAAGCGTTTAAGTGCGCCTTTAGCGCAGGCGCTTTTTGAAGAAACGGCTGAAAGTGTAACAAAACGTGAAGAAAACCAAGCCGCTCGAAAAATGAGCGCGTTTCACAGTCCTAAACCAGATCATAGACCTGATAAAAAGCAGCGACGACAGATTATTAAATTTAAGCAGCAATAGTGTGCTGCTCAACAGGATCATTTATGAGCGATTTCGATAAATTACACCGCTTCCTATTTACTCAAGCTAACGTTCGTGGCGAGTTAGTTCGCTTAGATGAAAGCTTAAAAAACATAGTGCACAGCTATGAATACCCAGTGCAAATTCAAACCTTGCTAAGTGAAATGGCAGCGGCGACGTCACTTTTAACGGCAACGCTTAAATTTAAGGGTGAAATTTCACTGCAAATTCAAAGTAAAGGGCCGGTAAGTTACGCGGTATTAAATGCCACACATGAGCAAACGCTTCGCGGTGTGGCGCGCTGGGATGAAACACTGGAAACGCTGCCAGATACCTTTTCTGAGCTATTGTCGCAGGCCGTGTTGGTTATTACGATTACACCAGATGAAGGTGAGCGTTATCAAGGTGTAGTAGCTTTGGATAAACCGTCTCTTGCTGAATGCATTGAAGGTTACTTTGCACAGTCAGAACAGCTCGCAACCAGTGTTCATCTGATGACAGACATGAGCGACCCTAAAAACGCGAAAGCGTCGGGCGTGTTATTGCAAGTACTACCTATCGATGCAAGCGCAACTGACGTGTCGCAGGCCAATGAGTTTGCTCATATCTCTAAACTTACCGAAACACTAACTAAAGAAGAGATGTTCTCTTTGCCAGTTGAAGACATTTTATATCGTCTTTATCATCAAGAAGACGTGGAAATGTACCCAGCAAAAGACGTATCGTTTGCGTGTTCTTGCTCGAAAGAGCGCAGTGCAGAAGCACTTCGTCATGTAGAGAAATCTGAACTTCACGCAATTATTGCGGAAGAAGGCGCGATCAAAATGAACTGTCAGTACTGCCATGCAGAATACCGCTTTGACAGTATAGACGTTGAAGCTATTCACAGCGGCAACTTCGACGTATCCGCTTCGAGTCAGTAGCTATTTGGGTCAATGAATGGTTTTAGGCGTTAGCCACATAGCGAATCATGACTCCCAATACGGTTACTATAGAGAAAAGCACTTCTAATGGAGTGCTTTTTTTGCATTAGATGGATCCAGGAATAATTAACATACTTCACTTGTGGCTAAAAAATGCCCAGTAGTAAGTGTTTAAGTTTTCAACGACCTGTTATCGTCTCGTCTTATTGAGTTTATTGTAATTTTTCACTTCAGCTTTCAAAAAAAACACACGCTTTTTATTTTGAAATTCATCGATCATATAAGCTTCGCTACCCATAATTTCTGCATTTATATTTAGGGAAAACGTTTTTATTGTAATTAATTTACAATATTTATGAAATTGCAGTATTTTGAATAGTGATTATATCCCGTATAAATGCGTCTAAGCCCTTATTTACTTTACACTTGAAGAGGTGATACTTTTTTGAAAGTGCTTTTGAAAAATTACATATAGGGTAACAGCCATGACCGCAGCAGCCTCAATTCAAACGGAACTGAAAGTAACGCCACTTATCGACCTGCCAAATGCAGAGCTTATCGAACGCGCCGTATTGCGCGGCGAAGGTGTATTAGACAAAAACGGTGCGCTTGTCGTTGAAACCGGCAAACGTACGGGCCGCTCTCCAAACGATAGATTTATCGTTAAAGAGCCAACAACAGAGAACGACATCGATTGGGGCAAAGTTAACAAGCCTTTTGACGCTGACAAATTCGATGCACTGTGGGATAGAGTAGAAGCTTACCTGTCTACCCAAGAACACTTTCTTTCACACCTGCAAGTGGGCTCTGACCCTGAACATGCTTTATCTCTTGAAGTAAGAACGCAAACAGCTTGGCAGCACGTTTTTGCCCGTAACCTTTTTATCATCCCTGAGCAGTGGAATGTTAAAGGTGACCAGCCATGGCAAATTTTAAACGTACCTGGCTTCACTTGCGATCCAGAGCGCGACGGTACAAACAGCGATGGTACGGTTATCATCAACTTCGCTAAAAAGCGTGTGTTGATTGCAGGCATGCGTTACGCAGGTGAAATGAAAAAAGCCATGTTCTCAGTACAAAACTTCCTGCTTCCAGCAAAAGATGTGCTACCTATGCACTGTTCTGCCAATGTGGGTGAAGAAGGCGATGTTACTCTGTTCTTTGGCCTTTCAGGCACAGGCAAAACTACGCTTTCAGCCGATCCTAAACGCTTCTTGATTGGTGACGACGAGCACGGCTGGGCACCAGGTAGCGTATTTAATATTGAAGGCGGTTGCTACGCTAAATGTATCGACCTATCTCAAAAGAACGAGCCAGTCATTTGGAATGCTATCAAGTTTGGTACCATCCTAGAAAACGTAGTGCTTGATGAAACGCGCACGCCAGATTATACAGATACATCGCTAACCCAAAACTCACGTGCGGCTTACCCGCTTTCGCACATTGAAAAGCGCGTTGCTGAGAACCGTGGTGGCGAACCTCGCTCAGTCGTATTTTTGACCTGTGATGTAAGTGGTGTATTGCCTCCTGTTTCAGTACTAAGTGAAGAAGCTGCGGCATATCACTTCCTTAGCGGTTACACAGCGAAAGTCGGCTCTACTGAAATTGGCTCTACTAGCGATATTGAATCAACCTTCTCAACTTGTTTTGGTGCGCCTTTCTTCCCACGTCCAGCAGGTGTTTACGCAGAACTACTTATTAAGCGTGTAAAAGCGTTTGGCGCTAAAGTTTACTTGGTTAATACCGGTTGGACAGGGGGCCCTTACGGCACAGGTAGCCGTTTTGATATCCCTACTACGCGCGCCATCATTGATGCGATTGTATCGGGCAATCTGGCTGATGTGGAAACTCAGCACATTGACGCGTTAAACCTAGATGTGCCAGTGGCAATAGACGGTGTAGACAGCAATTTGCTTGTGCCTCAGAACACGTGGGCTGACAAAGAGAAGTACAACGAATACGCCGCTAACTTAGTTAACGACTTTAAACAGAACTTTGAAAAATACGACGTTAGCGACGCTATCGTTAAAGCCGGGCCGGGTAACTAATACTCGGTTCGCCCCTTCCCAACGTTCATCACACTCAACGTGATTGATGTTTTGCCCGCACCGTGTTGCGGGCTTTTTTATGCGGATTGGTATTATTAGGCTTTCGAGAACTAGCTGCTTTAATGGCACCTTTAATATTAGAGCATTGAGTTAAACCAATTTGTGGATACTGGAGTAAAGTTGATGTCGGCCTTGTACTGAAAAAGTTCGCTGTCCATATGACTATCTCTTATCCAGTATTTTCGTTTATCGATAGAGATAAGCCTTAGGGTGTAAGGCACGCCAAATGGATCTAGAGGAGCAGTTTCGATAAGTAGCGAAGTATCAAAAATACGAATCTCTCTTTGTTTGTTGTTTGGTGGGGGAGTTAATTTGTTTTGAGCATCATAAATAACTGGGACATGTAAATACACAACACCTTGTGGGAGGTTATGTTTACTGACAACCTCAAATAACTCTTCGCGATCAAATCCCGATTGTTGGATGTCCCAACTGGAGTCAATAAATACTGTCGCTAAAGCGACGTTATTATCTCCAACATGAATAAATGCGCTAGGCTGAAATAATCTGACAAAGCAATAAAACCCAAATAAAGATGTAATGACACCAAATAACATCCATCGCATTATTCATTTCGCTCTAGATTAACCTTATTCGGAAAGGTTGGCATCGGCGCATAATCAGTTGATGGCATAACGAAGTATTCTCCCATGATTAATAGACTCCCTGTTTATACATCTTTTTATATCAGTAAGTGAGCCAAAGAGATAATCATTAATAACGCAATTGTTGTTAACAAATTTAACATTATGAATACGTATGTTTATTTAAGTTGAGCAATGCACTGGCTATCATTCACCGTACACAAGTAGGCTTTAATTAAGCGCGCATCGTTAATTAAATGTGGTTCGCCAATTAGGTGCGCTTCGCTATGAAGCATAAAGAAGGTTTTAAGCATGATAGACAGGAAACAGCGTATAGCACTTGCATGTGCTGGTTTGGCATTTTTCTCGGTAAATACACTAGCCGAAGTTCAAACAGCGACACTCGAAAAAGCAACGCTAAATATTGATACGGATACCAATGACTTCACGATAAGCGCGTTGCACGATAGTGGCTTTCAAGTAACGTATCTTACTGATGATAATGGCACGCCTTACGCAAATCTACCGTCTATGGCGCTTCCCGAGCCCGCGTTGACTGATGTTACAAACAAAACAGTTAATGGTGTAGAGCTAGTTGAAACTGCGACAACCCTAACCTTAAAGCTCAACAATATTGCAGCGCATGTTGATAAGGCGACGCACGCTATCAGCTATTCTGTTAACGGCAAAATCGTCGCGAAAGAACAAGGCGGACTAAGTATTTCCAGTAAAGGCGTCAGCCTGTCGTTTGCGTTAGATGAAAACGAAAAACTCTATGGTGGCGGCCAGCGGGTATTGGGTATGGATCGTCGTGGTCATAGCATGCCGCTATATAACAAAGCACACTATGGTTACACCACCTCTTCAAATCAGATGTACTTTGGCTTGTCGGCCGTGATGTCGTCAAAAAATTACAGCGTATTATTTGATAACACCGCTTCTGGCGAGCTAGATATTGGCAAAACGAACAGCGACGAGTTGCTATTTAAGGCGCAAGGCGGCCGTGCAAGCTACATCATGGTGTTGGGTGAAAATTTAGAAGATACGGTAAGGTCTACCGTTGCAGTTACGGGAAAACAGCCGCTTCCTCCACGCTGGCTATTAGGTAACTTTGCTTCTCGCTTTGGCTATAAGTCGCAGCAGCAGGTAATGGATGTTGTCGACCAATTTAACACGCAAGATATTCCTGTTGATGCTGTGGTGCTAGACCTTTACTGGTTTGGTAAAGACATAAAAGGGCACATGGGGAACTTAAGCTGGGACACTGCTACTTTCCCAGAGCCTGAGAAAATGATTAGCGAGTTACGCGCTCAAGACGTGAAAACCGTGCTTATAACGGAACCGTTTATTCTTACGACGTCAAAGCAATGGGAAAGCGCTGTTGCCAATAATGCTCTAGCACAAAATGATAATGGCACCCCGTATACCTTCGATTTCTATTTTGGCAATACCGGCCTTGTTGATGTATTCAGTGAGTCCGGCCAAAACTGGTTTTGGCAATACTATGAAAAGCTTGCTGCACAGGGTGTTGCCGGCTGGTGGGGCGACTTGGGCGAGCCTGAAGTACACCCTGATGATATACAGCACATGTGGCAGTCGAAAAAAGTAAGCGGCGCAGAAGTTCATAATGGTTATGGCCACCAGTGGGCGAAAACCGTGTATAACAATTTAACTGCACTACAGCCGGATACGCGCCCCTTTGTGCTGATGCGTTCAGGATTTTTGGGAAGTCAACGGTACGGAATGGTGCCGTGGACAGGCGATGTGAGTCGAAGCTGGGGCGGACTTAAACCTCAGGTAGAATTAGCACTTCAAATGAGTGTTTTTGGAATGGCGTATATCCATTCCGATTTAGGTGGGTTTGCTGGAGGCGAAACCTTTGATGCCGAGCTTTATACAAGATGGCTTCAGTTCGGTACTTTTTCGCCGGTATTTAGGCCTCATGCACAGGATAATATTGCCCCAGAGCCTGTTTTCCATTCCGACCCAGTGAAGTCTATTGCACGCAAGTTTATTCAGCTTCGCTACGACATGCTGCCCTACAATTATTCATTGGCGTTTGAAAATGCACTGAACGGCACACCGCTAATGCGGCCATTGGCCATGGAGTATAGTGAAAGCTCATGGTTTGAAAACGCTGACAGCTATTTATGGGGCGACGCGCTGTTGGTGTCACCCGTTACCAGCCCTGATCAGACTCAATGGCCGACAGCTCTTCCTGAAGGCGTTTGGTTCGACTTTTTCTCAAACACCAAATACCAAGGCGGGCAAACGGTAGATTACCCGTTAACTAAAGAAAACTTCCCTGTATGGGTTAAAGCAGGCAGCTTTATGCCCATGGCAAAAGGGCTTGATCGTACCGAGCAGTTTAATGCTCGCCAGCTAGAGATACATTACTGGCACGACAGCTCTGTAGCTTCATCTTCTTACACCTATTACGAAGATGACGGTAAGAACCCAGCGTCTGTTGAAAAAGGTTTGTACACGATTTTACAGCTACGCTCGTCAGTTGATGATAACGCTGAGTTAACCCTTTTGCTTAGCAGTGACGGCAGCTATATCGGTATGCCGAAGCAGCGCAACATCACCTACGTGGTGCACGGCTTTAGTCAAAAACCTTCGCGTGTTTTAGTAGATGGCCATAGCGTACCAGTAGCATGGGATGAAAAAGGGAAAACGCTTTCGCTTGCATTTAACTGCGACTATCAGCAGTCTGTTGAAGTTGTGATCATGCGATAATGTAAGTTGGGCTCATGAGATAAGAAAGGCCGTTGAGCTGTCTTACTAGGCAGTTTAAGAAGGGTTCACTTTCTAAGTTAAGGGCACTACCTAGATTGTGCCCTTACAAGTACATCCGCTGTAATCCAACTGATATCAACTGTGGAGCCTAAATGAGCCGACTTCCTGCTACCATTGTTATCTTTTCCGGTTTTTTCTTAATTGGTAAGTTATTTCTTTTATGGGGAATACTTTTGCCTGATATTGCCGCCGATCTGAATATGTCAGAGGTCGTCAGTGGTGCTTTGTTCTCGCTGTTTTCTGTGGGCATGATGTTAGGTGCGGTAATTGGTGGTAAATACGCCAGCCGATTTGAGTACATGCCCCTGCTAGCTACCCTATTCAGTATAAATACGGGGCTTCTGCTTTTGGTTTCAGTACTATCATCTTGGCAATGGTTTCTAGTGTTAGCCGTATTAATCGGTGTGGTGAGTTCAACGATTTTTACCATAGGACACACATTGATTGCGCGGATGTACGTTGAAAAGCGCTTTACTATGATGGGCTTAATGGACTTTATGTTTAGCCTAGGTACGTTTGCCGCCTCGTTTTTTGTAACACTGTTATATCTTATTGAACAAAACTGGCGATTGCCCATTCAAGTAGTAGCAGGCGTTATGATTATTCTATCCTGCTATACCTATATTGCTGCGCGGTCGCAGGCGAAAGTCCTCAAAGGTCAACCAAAACAGCCTAAGAAAACCTTGGCATTTGGCACCATCATCAAACAGCCTGTTTTTATATTTCTAACTTTGCTCACGTTTGGCTATGGCGCGGTAGAGTTTGGTAACGCGAACTGGTTTGTCAGCTATGCGCAAAACGGTTTAGGCTTTACTGGCGAACAGTCTAGAAACCTATTGGCTTGCTTTACCGCTGGTATGGTCATAAGTCGCCTGACCTTCCCATTTCTTCTTCGTTTTGTGTCAGTCCATCGCATGATAGTACTTATGGCCACCGCTTCGCTTGCTGGCGTTTTTGCACTTAAAATGATGCCGACTTTCTATGGCATAGGCGCGGGTAATTTATTGCTTGGTTTAGGGCTCGGCGGGCTATTCCCGCTTGCTCTGTCTGCGGCAATGAATATCGACAGCGACAACGGTCCTGTGCTTTCTGGCATTGCGATTATCGGCAATTCTACTGGGGTGCAGATTGCTTCTTTTTCTACCGGGCTTTGGGCTAACTTTGCCCCTCTTACTACGGCATTTTGGGTGATCCCAATAGGGGGTTGTGTATTGTGGCTAGCATCTTACGGTTACAGCAGAAAGATAAAGTACCACAATGATCCCGTAGGCCGAGCGGTCAGAGAAGGCTAAAGGCGGAAAAAGCTGGCTTTGCGCAAACAAACATTTCTAGCCAGTATGCATAGCGCTACAAATTAACGGGGCAACGCAGGTCTATTTCTTTTTAGGAAGCTCTGCGAGGTAGGGCAAGTAAAACTCGGCGACCAGGCCTTGCTGCGGGTGGTTTCTAAGCGACACTTCGCCGTCGTGAGCCTCTACTATTCTTCGAATTATGGCAAGCCCTAGACCAGAGCCAGACGAATTACGCGCTTTATCACCTTGCGCAAACGGCATGAAAACACTGTTTAATTCCTCTTCTGGAATACCTCGCCCGAAATCACGCACTTTGCAGTACACACGCTTTTCGTGACGGTTATAGAAACTGCTAATGGCAATTTCATCAGAGCCGTATTTAAACGCATTTTCAATAAGGTTGTCGATGACTCGCTTCATTGCAATGCGCCGCAGTGATAGTGGCGGGATGGCGTTAAGCTTTAATTCAATATGATGTTTATCATCTAAGTGCCTTGCTTGCACCAGCTCTGCAATAATAGTATTTAAATCGGTTTCTTGGGTTACTTCTTCGGTATCGTAACGTGCATAGTCAATGAACTGGTCAATGATGGCGTTCATGTCCTCTATGTCGTTCACAATGCCGTCTTTTATCCAATCCTGATCTTCTGGCAGCATTTCTGATGCAAGGCGAATACGGGTAAGCGGCGTGCGCAAGTCGTGAGAAATACCTGCTGTCATGATATTACGGTCGTTCTCTAGCTGCTTTATGCCCTGATTCATACGGTTAAAAGCGCGAGTAACCTGGATCATTTCCGTGCTGCCTTGTTCGCGAAGCGGCGCAGGATGCTCACCTTTACCCACGGCAATAGCTGCTTTTTGTAAGGCTGATAAAGGCCGCGTCATTCGCCTAACAAACAACCAGCCACCGGCTACGCTCAATATCCCAATTACCATTAAATACATAGTCAGTGGGGAGATATTCGCTTCGTTTAAGCCCGAAATGGGAATAGAAATCCAGGTGTCTGGGTAGCGATTAAGAGATATCCATACAATGTAGGGCGCGTTCTCGTCGCTTGCTTGTGAGGTTGTGCTAATGCGTACATCGGCAAGCTGCCTAAGCTGTTCACTAACCTGCGTTGATATATAGCTGTAATAAACCGCGCTTTCTAGGCCGTTCTTTCTCGCTACGCTTTCATCAAATACTTGCACCTGCGTTTGCTGAAAGTAGTTGTCCCGTGTTTCTTGGTTAGTTACCAGTAAATCGTTAGCCAGTACCGACTTTACTTGTGTGGCCAATAAACTATTAATTTGCTGGTAGCTTGGATGAATAAAGTAATAGGTGACCGAGATGTAAGACACAATTTGATTTATGAGCAACAACACGCCAATGAGCATGACGGTTTGACCAAATGCACTTTTGGGAATTAAACGCATAGCGCACCGTCTGCTGTATTGCTCATAGGTGGTTAAACTTGCTCGCCATCTGGGACAAAAACATAGCCCAAACCCCATACGGTTTGAATGTAGCGCGGGTTGGCTGGATCATCTTCAAGCATTCTACGCAGGCGAGAAACTTGAACATCAATACTGCGTTCTAGGGCGCTATAGTCTCGGCCTCGCGCTAAGTTCATCAATTTGTCTCGTGACAAAGGCTCGCGGGGGTGAGTAACCAAAGACTTTAATACTGCAAACTCGCCGCTTGTCAGAGTCAACGGCGTATCGCCCGCTGTCATCTCACGGGTGGCGAGATTAAGTTTATAATTGCCAAACTCCACAATTTGCACGTCTTTAGACGGCGCGCCCGGCGCTTCGCTGCTGCGTCTGCGCAATACTGCTTTAGCGCGGGCTAAAAGCTCGCGCGGGTTAAATGGCTTTGGCAAATAATCATCTGCGCCCATTTCAAGGCCAATAATGCGGTCAACTTCATCGCCCTTTGCGGTAAGCATTATAATGGGCATGTCGTTTTCTTGCTGACGCAGACGGCGACAAATAGATAAACCATCTTCCCCTGGTAGCATAAGATCTAAAACCATAAGGTGAAAATTCTCGCGCTCAAGCAACCTATCCATTTGCTCTGCATTAGCGGCACTGCGAACTTGATAGCCTTGTTCTAACAAGTAGCGCTCTAATAGGCTTCGCAGACGCATGTCATCATCGACAACGAGAATTTTAGAGGTTTCCTGACCCATACTCATACCTTTTGTTTTACGTTTGTTTCACTATAACCACAAGATGTGAAATACAAAAGCGACAAAAGCGTAAAAGATAGAGCATGTTTGTTACAAATAGTGTCTAAAGCGGGCAATAACCCATGATGCTATATAACGCTAATCAAAAGTGGCGACATTAAGGGCTTTGGTATTTGCCGAGCCGTTAAGTGTCTTTAGATATAACTGTGTTATAGCATTAGTGCCCTGGTGCGACTGTTCAAAGAACTGATCGCTGACTTTTAAGGCGAAGCGCTGCCATGCACCCGCGTACTTTGCTAAAAAGGCCTCATGTCCCCATTCCCCTTGGCGCAGTTTTACGCGTGCTGGTGCGAAGAAAATCTCTGCATTAAGCAGTTTGGGGTTTGGCTTCTCTTCGGCTTTCCAATCTGTTGCACCAATTAAGGTTACCTCGCTTAAGCTATTGCCAAGCAGCTCGCTAAGGTTATTGATTAGCGTGCCGTTAGCTGCGAAATCAAGAAGCCAGTAGCGCGAATCGCTACTGTCACTTGTAAGCGCAGATAGGTCATCATAGCTATACACTGCATCGTAGCAGCCCGATGCTTTGACCATATCCACATTAGACTGAGAGGTTAACCCAACCACTTGATAGCTGGCGTTTCGCGCCGATTTTTGATCTTTTAGTAGTTGCGCTGTACCTAGTGCGGTTTTACTTGAAGCGCTAGATAACAGTAAGATTTCACCCTTTGCTTTCTCAGCAACATAGTCATCAAGCACAAACGAGGTCATATAAAGGGGTCTGAAATTTAGCTGCCATGCTTCACGGTCTTTGTCGTAGCCAGGGTCCGCCGCACAGCGTAGGTATTGGTCGTAAACTGGGCTGATACTTTTGCGCATTTCATGTACGTCTGAAAACCCGTGTGGGGCGACTTTTCCGGCCTTTATTACCCAGTGGCTCGCCATGGGTAGGTAACCAAATACCTTCTCGCCTTCTTTGATATCAGGATGACAAGACGCTTTGACAGTGGCAAAGCCCCAAACGGGTACTATGCCAAAGCCGTTTGAGTTAATACCATCGTCATTACTTTGTGGTGGAAAAAAGCCCCAGTAGCCCATTTTAAAACCCAATGCCGCGTAGGTGATGTTATTGGCAGAAAAGCCGAAAGTATCGGTCTCAAGCAATACTTCGTCTTGCTGTAAATCGCTTACGTTAATATCGCAGTGAACAACTTTAGTGTTGGCAAGGTTCTGCTGATCTATCCAAATTTGCTGGCTTTGAACTGTAGTCATAATAGGTGCCCGACGGTCATAGAACTGGGTTAAAAGACCCAGTTAAAAAGCTTAATTAAAAAAAGCTCAGTCAAAAAAAGCTAAGCAGTTATAAACCTAGATTGACGCAGGGGAATAGCCATTACGACTTAATGTTTTAAATATATGCCTATAGAAGTGGTGTATACAGCTTGAAGCTACTCGCCGGTACTAAGCCAATCCATTTGATGGCCGGCTCGTCGCTTCTTATTTAAAATATCTTCAAGCAGTGGCGTAAGAATAAGCTCCATTGCCAGTGCTATTTTACCGCCCGGCACAACTAACGTATTAATACGTGACATAAATGAACCGTCAATCATTTGAAGCAAGTAAGGATAATCGACATTCTTCATTTCTCGTCTGAAGCGAACTACAACAAAGCTTTCATCTTGGGTTGGAATTTCTCTGGCGCTGAACGGGTTCGAGGTATCAACGGTCGGGACGCGCTGAAAATTAACGTGGGTGCGAGAAAACTGCGGCGTAATATAGTGGAAGTAATCGTCTAGGCCGCGAACAATACTGCTCATCACCGCTTCACGAGAGTGGCCGCGGTCAGTAGTGTCGCGCACAATTTTTTGAATCCATTCTAAGTTTACAATTGGCACCATGCCAACCAGCAAGTCTACGTGCTTTGCGACGTCATTTTCTTCAGTCTTAACTCCGCCATGTAAACCTTCATAAAACAGCAAATCGGTGTTTTGAGGTAAATCTTGCCACGGTGTGAAGGTTCCCGGCATCTGGTTAAAAGGAACGGCTTCATCAAAGGTGTGAAGGTATTGCCTAAACTGCCCCGTACCCGAACTACCATATTCTCTAAAAAGCGTTTCCAGCAGTTCAAAGTCGTTGGCTTTAGGACCAAAATAGCTGATATGTCTACCTTGCTCTTGAGCTTTACGAATTTCTACTTCCATTTCTGGGCGAGTGAAACGATGGAAGCTATCACCACCAACTACTGCAGCATTAACATTTAAGTTCCTGAAAATATGGCGAATAGCATTGGTCGTGGTAGTTGTACCCGCGCCAGAAGAACCTGTTATAGCAATAATAGGGTGTTTGACAGACATAGGAATTCTTTTTAGAAATGACGGGTACTAGTTATAAGCTGATGCGCGTCAAGAATCAAGGGGGCGACCAGGCACGCACTGTCTATTTATGTCATGTGTTTTGGCGGGAGCCTGCGCGTAATCAACGATCGAGCTTATGATGATGCTGCAACAAACGCATTATTAATTTCGCTTTTTCTTCATCTAAATCAAGTAACCTTCTTACGTGTTCTAAATGATGGATGTCATGCTTCTGACAAGGAGAGGCGTTGCTGTGCAGCTTTTCAAACGCAGTAGGGCTCAAAACATGTTAGTTTAAACGTCAGGAAGGCAAACTGAGAGCGTATTCAATTGAAAAGTACTAAACCCCTAGTATCAGCATTCACCTCTACACTACTTGTCACTATGCTTGTCCCAGCAGCACAGGCGAAGCCAGACACTGTTATGTTTACCGCGAATGCACCCGTTATAGATGGCGTAGCAAATGATGCTGCATGGAAAGGAGGTGATTGGCACGAAATGACCTCGCTGATGTGGGGCACCAATCCCGAGCCCAGTGACTTTTCTGGTAGATATAAACTACGCTGGGATAAAAAGGCGTTGTACCTTTTAGCAGAAATAGAAGACGACCACCTCTCTGATACCTATGCCAACCCGCTTGAGCGATATTGGGATGATGATTGCCTAGAAATCTTTATTGATGCGGATGCCTCTGGTGGCGATCACTTTAATAACTACAACGCGTTCGCTTATCACCTAGCGCTAGACAACCAGGTTGTTGATATTGGTCCGAATGAAGCGGGTGAAGCTGTGCCGCAGCTGTATAACAACCATGTTGAAAACAAATGGCAGCGAGATATATCGGCGCCCCATAAGATTTATTGGGAAGCGGCTGTGCGTGTATTTGACGATAGTTATCAGCATGGAAAAGACAACTCACCATTAACCTTAAAAGAAGATATGGCTCTGGGCTTTATGCTGGCCTACTGTGATGCCGATGGCGGTGACAGAGAACACTTTTTAGGCTCTCATGAGATTACCCCCGTAAATGGCGATAAAAACCTAGGGTTTAAGGATGCGTCTGTGTTTGGGAAAGTGACTTTAGCGAAGTAGTGAAGACGTTAATCAAGGCTTTTGGGTCTTAAAAAGGAGTTTGCGCGCTCCCTCCGGCCAGTGCATTGCTATAAGATAAAGCCGAACCACTGGCTGTGGATGCTCACATATTCAATTATCGAACTACCGAGAGCCAAAGCCGAAGGTGGCTACTGTTCTTTAAACAAAATAACAAGGCCTTGGGGGACTTCGGTGGTCGATAAAACATACGTCATCGAGTTTTTATTGTTTAGTACATATTCCATCGCTTCTTCTTGAGAACGAAACTCTTTTGGTGGGGTTTTTCTTCCACTAAAGCGCATTTGCGCCCAATACCCCTGAATGCGGGACTCTGTAAGCGCAATAAACTTAGTATTGAATATTGTCCTAGCGGTATTGGGTGGTCGCAATCCAACAGGCTCTATATCCCAGTCAGAAGAATTTCCCATAAAGATGTCTCGAATTTGCCATTTTTCAGTTGGAGCGTCTTGTGCTTCCAAGTTAGCAACAATGATGACTTCTTCGCACCTTGCGAATGAAGCAAACATGGCAAAGAGAATGGCAAACAATAGCGAGTGAATTTTCATTAAAACACCCACTCTAGTGCAAATTGGGTGAGTACCGCATTTCTATCAAAAGCCGGGTTTTTAATTTCTGAGTAAAATGAGTTCTGCCCCTCCTCACCACTTAACCAAGTTACCTCAGCTTTGGCAGACATGTTGTGTCTAAAGTCCCAGCGAAGCCCTACTGAAAGTGAATCAAGGTCATAGCGCGGAAGACTATCGACTATTGCGTCATAGGCAAAAGACAATGAAGTGAGTTGTGGTGATTGTCCCTTCGGAATTTGATTTGTTGGAACATCATTGCTGCTATTTGCAGAAGCAATAGTAGTAAATATTTGAAACTCATCAAAGTGATATCCAAGAGTCAGGTAGTATGCATTAACTTCGGGAACACTGATTAAATCTGATTCAATTTTAATAACTTCAGAGTAAACAAAATAATCGAGAGAGTCGTATTGAAGGCTTGCTTGATACGCAACCGCGTCCGAGTCAAATCGGAAAACGTCTGCGTTTTCTGTGTACCCCGCAAGCTCCAAGAGTGTAGCAAAGTCTTGAAAGCCAGGGATGTCTGCGAAGAAGTCAGACGACACTATGGCTGAAGCCCGCGCGCGAAAGCCACCCTTTGATATGCCTAATATAAGACCCCGAATATCGTTTACTTCAATGGCTGTTTCTTCACCTGCACGGTCAAAAGTACCATCATAAGTTCCGTAATAAGCTTCAATTTCTACATTTAATTTATTGAAGTGAATGCGATACGTTGCGCTAAGTCCCTCATAGTTTGAAAATAAGAAACCGCCGTAAACCTGTTCGGGAGGCGTAATCCAGGGGTAAGCAAAACCCACGTCAAGTACGTCGCTATAGCGAAAAAATGGGGTTCTCAATTTGCCTAACTTAAAGCTCCAATTGGAGTTTGCGTTATACGTTAGATAAAGCCATTCAAGACCTGAATCTCTATCGTCATTAGAATGCCCAAGTAATTGGGCGGACAGTTTAAGTTTTTCACTAATGCTTAAGTCCGCTTGTAACGCGAATAAGGACTGTTCAGAAAAGCTAAAATCATTTGAATAGCCTTGGAATTCAGCTTCGCTCGTGTCTAGCTGTCCTCCAACAACCCTAGCAAAGCCACTAATACCTATTGAGTCAGAAAGTGTTTCGCTACTCTCTGCCGCACAGGTAAAGCATGCTAGGCATATTGCCATTATGTAAAGGGTTTTCATTCACCATGAATTCTTTTGTACTTTGATTTCGTTCAAGTATAGACGGTCAAAGTAAAAAGTTGCGTCTTTTTGACCCGTTAAGTGATAGTTATGTGAGCGTTAAGTGAGAGTCTGGCGTGAGCGTTAGGTAAGAGAGTCAAAAAAATAGGCGATATAAAAAACGCGGCTTACGCCGCGTCTTTAATGTTTGTGTTATGTGCGTCGCTTATTAAGCCTCAGCTTCGCGCGCAATTGCACGGTGTGCAATATCAGTACGATAGTACACATCTTTAAACTGAATGGTCTTAAGCAATTCGTACGCTTTTTGCTGAGCTTCGGTAACATTGTTTCCCAAAGCAGTAGCACAGAGCACACGACCACCTGCGGTAACAACGTCACCGTCTTGAAGAGCAGTACCAGCGTGGAAAACCTTTCCTTCAAGTTTAGCGGCTTCTTCGAAACCGGTAATCACGTCACCCTTGTCGTAGCTGCCTGGGTAGCCGCCTGCAGCTAGCACAACACCTACCGACGCGCGCTCATCAAACTCAATGGTTTTGCCCGCAAGCTCGCCTTTACACGCTGCTTGGCAAAGTGGAACCAAGTCAGACTTTAAGCGCAGCATGATTGGCTGGGTTTCCGGATCGCCAAAGCGGCAGTTGTACTCGATTACCTTTGGTGTACCGTCGGGCATAATCATTAGGCCCGCATATAAAAAGCCAACATAGTCGTTACCTTCAGCGGCCATGCCATCAACCGTCGGCATGATCACTTCCTGCATAATGCGGTCGTGAATGTCTTGCGTAACAACCGGAGCAGGAGAATAAGCACCCATACCACCTGTGTTTGGCCCTTTATCACCGTCAGCCGCACGTTTATGGTCTTGGCTGGTGGCAAAAGGAAGTACGTTCTTACCGTCTACCATCACAATAAACGACGCTTCTTCACCGTCTAGAAACTCTTCAATAACTACGCGGCTGCCAGCTTCGCCAAAGGCATTGCCCGCTAGCATATCGCGAATAGCATCTTCAGCTTCTTCAAGGGTCATCGCAACGATAACACCTTTACCGGCAGCTAGACCGTCAGCTTTTACTACGATAGGCGCGCCTTTTTCGCGGACATAGGCAATAGCCGGGTCAATTTCGGTGAAGTTTTGATACTCAGCCGTAGGAATATTGTGGCGAGCTAAAAAATCTTTGGTAAAAGCTTTTGAGCCCTCAAGCTGCGCTGCAGCTTGAGTAGGACCAAATATCATTAAACCCGCGTTAGTGAACGCATCTACCACACCTGCAACTAGCGGCGCTTCTGGGCCTACAATAGTAAGCTCAACATCGTTACCTTGAGCAAAAGAAACTAAGCCTGCGATGTCGTTAACATCAATAGCTACGTTCTCAAGCTTAGGCTCTGTAGCGGTACCCGCATTACCAGGTGCTACAAATACTGTTGAAACATCAGAAGACTGCGCTGCTTTAAACGCTAGCGCGTGTTCGCGGCCACCGCCGCCAATTACAAGTACGTTCATTAACTGTTCCGTTTTGAGTGTTTAATATTATGATTTTGGTTTGGTGAATTTTAGCGTCATGCGATTGCTCTCGCCAATCGCCATGTACTTTTCACGATCTTGGTCGTCTAACGCCAAGCGAGGAGGTAGCGTCCATACACCTTTCGGGTGGTCTGCAGTATCCATTGGGTTTGCGTTTACATCGCTACTTGCTTCAAGTACAAAACCTGCTTTTTCTGCGGCAGCTACAACGTAAGAACGCTTCATGTAGCCACTTTTCTTCATCGCTTCATCATCTGCACTTTCAGGTAGCTCATGTTCCACTACGCCCAGTACGCCACCTGGCTTAAGCGCTTTAAAGAACGCGCCGAATGCATTGTCGATACCCTCGTCACCGTGACGCATATACCAGTTGTGTACGTTGCGAAAGGTCAGCACCATATCAGCGCTACCCGCTTCGCTAATATCTAGCGCTTTCATAGGGTCGAATGCAGTAAGTTCAGCACCTTCATACTTCATGCCCGGCTTCATCTTTTCTTTAAAGCCTTCCACCGACTTTTTGTAGTAGCCGCTGGTTTCATCGTCCACATAAAAGTGGGCGGCAACGTATTTTCCGTCATCTTTTACAACAGAATAAAGAATGTCGGCATACCAGCCGCCACCTGGCGAAATTTCAACGACGGTCATGTCTGGCTGTAGGCCAAAAAAGCGTAGTGTTTGCTGAGGGTTGCGATACTCGTCGCGCACTTTGGCACTAGCAGAGCGGATATCGCTCATCGCGGCGTCAGAAATAGCATCGGCACTGGCGTAGGTTGCTGTTACACCAAGTGTTGCGGCTAACACATATTGGGCTAACTTTTTCATTCTTATTTCCTTTTTCTGTCGAGGGTAGGTAATTGTCTATGCGGACTAGTAAAACATAACATTTATTAGTAACACTATTACTACAAATTACCACAGGTCAGATCAAGCCTATCAGCTAACCCCCATTTGCACTTACGCCTTAGCAGAATAATTCGCAACTTTGTCGCTTCGATAAGATGTCACTACAACCAAGCAAATGACCACAAGTCTGCGTATTAAAAAGGGTTAAGGAAAAATAACAAACACACAGTAAAGTAACAAAGTGCCACTTTACTGCGTGTTTAACTTAGGTGTTGGTTTCCCTCACTAAGCCTGCACTAAAAGATATAGCGTAGATACCTATTAGTGACGGAAGTGACGCATGCCCGTAAACACCATAGCAATGCCGTGTTCGTCAGCGGCATCAATCACTTCTTGGTCGCGCATAGAACCGCCAGGCTGAATTACTGCCTTAATGCCAGCTTCCGCTGCTGCATCAATGCCGTCACGGAATGGGAAGAAAGCGTCAGACGCCATAACAGAACCAGCCACTTCAAGGTTCTCATCAGCTGCTTTAATGCCGGCAATTTTTGCAGAATAAACGCGACTCATTTGACCTGCGCCAACACCGACTGTCATACCGTCTTTGCAGTAAACAATCGCGTTAGACTTCACGTATTTTGCTACCTTCCAGCAGAACATAAGGTCGCGCAGTTCTTCTTCGCTAGGCTTACGCTTAGTCACTACTTCAAGGTCTTCCATTTCAACCATGCCGAAGTCGCGCTCTTGTACTAATAAACCGCCGTTTACGCGTTTAAAGTCATAACCTTCTGTTAGCTGACCAGCCCAGTCGCCACACGCTAGAAGGCGCACATTTTTCTTCGCGCTTACTACTTCTTTCGCTTCATCGCTTACCGTTGGTGCAATAATGACTTCTACGAATTGACGGTCAACAATGGCTTGTGCCGTTTTTGCATCAAGCTCGCGGTTAAACGCGATAATGCCACCGAATGCTGACGTTGGGTCAGTTTTGAACGCACGATCGTAGGCACTTAAAATATCATCGCCAATAGCAACACCACACGGGTTAGCGTGCTTAACGATTACACATGCTGGCTCTTCGAATTCTTTCACGCACTCTAGCGCAGCATCGGTATCAGCAATGTTGTTAAACGATAGCTCTTTACCTTGAAGCTGAGTAGCGGTAGCCACAGACGCTTCTTGAATATCGTTTTCTACATAGAAGGCCGCTTCTTGATGGCTATTTTCGCCATAGCGAAGGTCTTGCTTCTTAGTAAGCTGCATGTTGTAAGTACGCGGGAATGCGCTGCTATCTTCACAACAACCTGTTTCGCATGCAGCACTATCTAAACGGGCACCGAAATAGTTCGCAATCATGCCGTCGTATTCTGCTGTATGTTCAAATGCTTTGATGGCTAGATCGAAGCGTGTGCTGTAAGACAAAGAGCCGTTATTGTCGTTCATTTCAGCAAGTACGCGCGCGTAGTCAGACGCATTAACCACAATAGTCACATCTTTATGGTTTTTTGCAGCAGCGCGCACCATCGTTGGGCCACCGATATCAATATTTTCAATTGCATCTTCTAGCGTGCAATCTTCGTTTGCCACTGTTGCAGCAAATGGGTAAAGGTTCACAACCACAAGATCGATAGGCGCAATGTTGTGTTCTTCCATCACCGCTTCATCGGTACCGCGACGACCAAGGATACCGCCATGAATTTTAGGGTGAAGAGTTTTTACACGACCAGCCATGATTTCTGGGTGACCTGTGTGATCAGAGACTTCTTTCACAGGTAAGCCAGCATCAGCAAGTAGTTTCGCGGTACCGCCCGTCGACAGAAGTTCTACGCCAGCGTTATGCAGCGCTGTCGCGAAATCGAGGATACCGGTTTTATCAGAGACACTAAGGAGAGCACGTTTAATAGGTTTTGGTGTTTGCATAAATTTTAAGTTTCTAATGTTGTAGTGTTGAAACAAAAAGAGCACCGTTTGGTGCTCTTTGGTGGGCAAAGCCCTTGGAATCTTAGTTCATGCCGTATTGCTTAAGCTTCTTGCGAAGTGTGCCACGGTTGATACCCATCATGATGGCAGCGCGGGTTTGATTGCCGCGTGTGTAAGTCATGACTTCTTCTAGCAGCGGCGCTTCAACTTCAGCCAGTACCATTTCGTACAGGTTATCGATGTTTGCGTTATCCAATTGCTTAAGGTACTTGTTAACCGCTTGCTTTACAGAGTCACGCAGTGGCTTTTGAGCTTGCGTTTGTGAAGGCGTAGTTACTGTAGTAGTAAAAGGTGAAGTCACGTTTTGATCGAACATAATACTGTGTTGCTCTTAAGTTAGTCATCACTATGCTGCGGGAGAGATCTGTCGGGTCTCTCGTGTCTGCAGCGCTTGAAAATATGCATTTAGTGCATCGAGTTGCTCATTCGCGTCATCGATAGCGTTAAACGTTTTACGAAACTGACGATCCGTATCGTGCTCCGCGAGATACCAGCCCACGTGCTTACGGGCAATTCTTACACCGGCTATGTCGCCATAAAAGTCCTGCACATTAGCTACATGCTCGTGCAAAATCTCATATTGCTCTGACAGCGGCGGTGGTGCTAGGTTCTCGCCCGTTTCAAGATAATGTTGGATTTGTTTAAATATCCAAGGCTTACCTTGCGCGCCGCGACCTATCATTACGCCATCTGCACCGGTGTAATTCAGCACCTCTTGTGCTTTCTCTGGAGAAGTAATGTCACCATTTGCAATAACCGGAATTGAAATTGCCGCCTTTATTTGACGTATGGTGCTGTATTCAGCTTCTCCTTTATACATACAAGCTCGCGTTCTGCCATGAACAGCAAGCGACTGTATGCCGTTTTGCTCTGCAATGCGGGCAATGTCTACCCCATTGCGATTTTCTGGGTTCCAGCCGGTACGAATTTTCAGTGTCACGGGTACATCTACAGCATTAACTACTGCTTTAATAATCGCTTCCACTGTGTCTGGGTATTGAAGAAGCGCAGAACCTGCTAGCTTCTTATTGACCTTTTTAGCAGGACAACCCATGTTGATGTCGATGATTTGCGCACCGTTATCTACATTAAATTGTGCCGCTTGAGCCATAAGCTCAGGGTCAGCCCCAGCTATCTGTACAGAGCGAATGCCTTCTTCACCCTCATGATTCATACGCGCTTGTGATTTAGCTGTGTTCCACACCTTCGGATTACTCGAAAGCATTTCTGAAACAACAAGCCCTGCACCAAGGCGCTTACAAAGTTGGCGAAACGGTCTGTCTGTTACGCCAGCCATGGGGGCCAACATCAAATTGTTTTCTAACTCGTAAGGTCCAATTCGCATTGTAAAATGTATAGCTCGCCATCTAAAACTGCACAGAAAATATACACCCGGCTAAAACGGGGCGCTAAGTGTACGTGTTTTCGCAAGGCTTGAAAAGGCTAAAAATCACACAAAATTTCACTTCGTGGTCTTGACAGTGAAAAAAATCTGTCACATTAGTAAGCTAACGCCGATTTTTAGACTAAATATTGTACGAAAGTCTTACAGCCCCCGATTTGAAAGGGCTGTAATGTGAAAAAAATTAACAAATAATTAGACGCGGACGATTTTTATTGTATGAATTTTCGTCGCAATATTGAGGTGGTTTACCGTAAAGGTTCTAATTTGACTAGACGTTTAATTAACCGTCTAGTCGTTTTTTCAATCGCGCTTAGTGTTTTTTGCCCGACACTCGCGCCCATTCTCCGTCAATGGCGCTGGGCTCAAGCGTAATATCGCTAGCATAAGCGTCTTCAATTCGAGTAACTTGTTCCGCTAGTATGCCAGAAAGCACTAATAAGCCGTCTTTTTTGCAATAGTTAGTAATGACGCTTTGAAGTTCTAGTAATGGGCCTGACAGTATATTTGCCATAACCACATCGGCTTCTAGTTCGGGTTGGTCTTCGGGTAAATACACATCTAGGCGGTCTTCAACACCATTGCGGCGCGCATTTTCTTTTGTCGCTTGAAGGGCTTGCGGGTCAATATCAATACCTATAACACGCTTCGCGCCTAGCTTTAATGCAGCAAGGGCTAAGATACCTGAACCACAGCCAAAATCGACCACAGTTTTATCTGTCATATCTATGCCGTCTAACCAACGTAGGCAAAGTGCAGTAGTAGGGTGCGTGCCTGTACCAAAAGCAAGGCCCGGGTCAAGCATCACGTTAACGGCATCAGGGTCTGGAACATCACGCCAGCTTGGGCAGATCCAAAGGCGCTCGCCAAACTGCATGGGATGAAAGTTATCCATCCATTCACGTTCCCAGTCTTTGTCTTCAAGCGGCTCTAGCTTGTATTTGAAGTCTGGACCAAGCACCTTCGCCTTACCTAGGCGCTGCAGAATACCTTTCATATCCGCATCTGCTTCAAACAAACCCACTACTTGTGTGTCTGGCCACAGTAACACTTCACCTGGCTTGGGTTCGTACATTGGGGTGTCTTTCGCGTCAACATAGGTAACCGCCTGCGAGCCATTTGCAGTTAGCATGTCACCTATTGATTCCGCGTATTCAGAAGAAGTATTAATTCGAAGTTGTAGCCAAGCCATATTTATCGTTCGTTGGGACCTTTGAGAGTTATTGTACCTTTGCTTGGCGTTAAACAAAATGAAAGCAAGCGAAAAGCGTTAACAATAGGCACCATTTTCTGTATCAGTGAGGCTTTAGTGCCTTAGTCTTTTGTCCACTAGTATGAATCAATAATGCGCCTATAGTAGTTATCAGTGCGGTTCGATTGTAAAGTTAACCGGAGTTTTATGCGTATTCTTATTCCTTTTTTGTGTGCCGTTGCCATTGCTTTGCCTACTAAAGCCCGTGAATTAGACGTAGTGGTTGGCTGGAATAAGCCTCCCTATGTTATTTCACAAGAACACAGCGGTTTTGAAATTGAACTGGTAAGAGCCATATTAGCAGAAATGGGGCATACGCTTTCGCCCATCTATGTTCCATTTGGGCGTACTGCTCGGCTTCTAAAAGATAGTACTGTGGATATAGGCCTTACACAAAGCGCTGCGCACAATGTGGATGATTCTGTCCTATCCGACCCATACATTATTTATCAAAATGTTGTTGTGACAAAAACGCAAAATAACTTTGTTATCAGCGAAGTCAGTAATCTCAAAGGAAAGCGTGTCATTGGGTTTCAAACTGCGCAGTCGGTATTAGGTGAAGAGTTCAAGCAAGCATTAGCGCTAGAGCCGATGTATATGGAAATGGCAAGGCAAGACCGTCAGGTCGATATGCTCATGCTCGATCATGTGGACGCGATTGTTTTAGATAGAAACATTTTCAACTACTTCAAGTCTCAAAACAGCGCCTATGATAAAGAGGAAACAGAATTCCATGAGTTGTTTCCTATCTCAATATATCGCGCGGCTATACCTAACCCAAAGCTGAGAGCAGAGTTTAATGCAACCCTTCATCGCTTTGTTGCAGATGGTCGGTATCAATTACTGCTTGATGAATATCAGCTTGATAATCTGCTTCACAAACTGCCAAAGGCGCCCGCCAAACTGTAAATACGTATTTTATCGTGTAGACAGTGAACCATTTTTGATTCAACGTATATCAAACGTAGCAATACTTTTATGTCCGTCACTTTTTACCTAATCGTAGATAAGGCCCGATGGTACAGAGGTCATGGCATAAGAACGTTCTCACAAAAACAATGCGTTAAGGAAAGCTCTATGTTGAAACAGTGGTATTTACTGGCTGTAACCTTGCTGTGTACCGCCTGCGTGTCGCAATCGCACTATGAAGATAGCGATAGTGAAAGGTGGCTAGATGAGCCAGCATACCTGCAGGCTCAAGCTATTGCTCAAGGCGATATTACATCGGCAGAGCTTGTGAGCGGGTATTTAGCTCGTATTGGTGAGTTGGATAAAAAGACAAATAGTGTCTTAGCGCTAAACCCCAATGCCTTAGCTGAAGCTAAATCAATCGATAAACAATTTGCCAGTGGAGCTGAATTAGGCCCGTTAGCCGGTATTCCAGTATTGCTAAAGGACAATATTGAAAGCGCAGAAATGCCCACAACTGCAGGTTCTATGGCGCTAATCAATAACGACACCGGACGAGACGCCCCTATTGTTGCGAAGCTAAAAGCAGCGGGCGCGATTATTTTAGGTAAAACAAATTTGTCTGAATGGGCGAATTTTCGTTCTGAATCATCGATAAGCGGTTGGAGCGCAGTAGGTGGCTTAACTCGAAACCCTCACATATTATCAAGAAGCGCATGCGGTTCGTCGTCTGGCTCGGGCGCAGCAATGTCGCTTCGATTAGCATCACTTGCCGTAGGTACTGAAACCAATGGCTCTATAATCTGCCCAGCATCTATTAACGGTGTAGTCGGCTTTAAACCAACCGTTGGTTTACTCTCAAGAACGCACATTGTACCTATTTCCTTTAGCCAAGATACGGCTGGACCAATGACCTCAAATGTTCAAGACGCATGGCTAATGACTGCTGTAATGGCTGGGGAAGATGCAAGCGATAGTGCTACTGAAAATACAGCGTCTCATCAACCTAACGTGCCTTCATCGAAAATGCTGGCAACAGATTTAAAAGGCAAACGCATTGGTGTTGTCAGGTATCGCCAGGGCGACAACCCTCACGTACTACAAGTCTACGAAAGTGCGCTAAACCAGTTAAGAGCATCGGGAGCTACGCTGGTGGACATTAGTGATTTTTCTCAGCCTGATTCCTTCTGGGCCGACTCGTACAATGTTTTACTCAGCGAGTTCCATCACAGCATCAACGAATATTTGTCGGGGTCACCAGCAGAGCTCCCTGCACGAAATTTATCTGAGCTTATTGCTTTTAACAACCAAACCGAGCGAGAGCTAGCGTTATTCAACCAAGATATTTTTGAAAAGTCGCTAGACGCGGCGTCTATTGATAGCGAAGCATATCAAAGCGCCCTTCGCCTTATTCAAGATACAGCGGGCAAAAACGGTATTGACGCATTGCTAGCAAAACACAACGTAGATGTATTGGTTGCGCCTTCAAACAGCCCTTCATTTTTAATCGACGGTGTGTATGGCGACCATTCGCCGGCTGGTTTCATTGGTATAGGCTATTTAGCCGCTGTTGCGGGCTATCCACATCTCACAGTACCGGCGGGTGAAGTGAAAGGCCTTCCAGTAGGCATTAGCTTTATCGGTGCTAAGTGGAAAGATGAAGATGTGCTAAAGATAGGTAAAGTCTTTGAAGCTAAACATGGTTTTTTCATTAAGCCAGGTCTTTTACCTACACGTTTTGATGACCCCAGCTTAAAAGGCATACAAAATGGACTAAATGAGAGCCGCTAGATAAAAGCACGTGGTTTGAATGTGAAGTTTGTTAAGCAGTATTGAAACTAAAAAGCCCCCGATAATTATAGGGGGCTTTTGCTATTTACGTATGCTATTTATGTAGCTGCGAGTGATTATTTAGCCTGGCTTTTTAACCCAAGCGCTACACCAGCCATCAGCGTTAACCAGCTTGTTAGGGAAAATGTTACAAGGGCGATATTGTTCGCCATCGGCACCCTGCACGTACATGCAGTTTGCACATTTTGCACCTTCAACGGTTGAAGACGGTGTGTAGTTTAATGCTTTCGCAGTTGGGTCATCAGCGCTCAATTGTTCTTGAGCTTGTGCACGTAACGCTACACCACCTAATGTAAGACCGATAACTGTAGAGCCAGACAGTTTTAAAAAGTCACGGCGATTTACAGATTTCATAACATTCTCCTTAAGAGATAGAAACGATAATGATTCTTTTTTATTCAGTACCTTAAACGCAAAAACCTGCCCAATGAGGCAGGTTTTGTGTAATGTTTAAATACTATCTCTTTTTGAAAAAAGATCGAACGAAATGTCTTATTTTCACTTGATCTAGATTAAATAAACTTCAGAGTAATAATACCTGATTGTAATTATCAGACCCTTCTATCTGCTAAAAGTTCATTTTTTAGCTAGGGGGACTCCGGGTTTGGCGTAGGCAAATTGTGCAACACGCGTAGTGCTATGATAGCTATCTAAACCAGAAATGCAGGCAGTGTTTGCTTTTTCTATATCGGCGTATCCATCTGCATCAATAATGTTCTCTGGCATATGAAGCTCTTGAATTTCTCCAATAACCATTTCGGTTTCGTTAAGCAGTTTTAAATGTTGCGCCACCTTTAAGCCCATCTTGATTTCACTTTCTTTAACAAACGGAGCACTAAATGACTCGCTAAACTGCGGCGTTAAACCCACTGCTTCAAATTCGCTCTCATCTGGAGCGTAGCGAGCAGACGTTTGGTGCGCTTTGTCTAGCCAATCAGTCGACACGTGATTTAGCGTGTAAAAGCCCTGTTGCTTTATATTGCTAAGGGTATCTCGTACCACAGTATGTGGGCGCATTATCATGCCTATAAGTGGCGGGTTAGCACCCACATGAACGATAGAGCTTACAATGGCTAAATTGTTGGTGTTTCCGTTTGTGGTACCCACTAACGTAGCCGACTTAAAGCCAGACAAGCTATTGACTAGATTAGCTCGATATCGCTGTGCAAGCGCATCTATATCGCTGCGTGTAAACTGCTTAGTCATTTTCTCGTTCTGCCTCAATTTGAATGTCGTCACCATGCTGATAAGCGGTCAACTCTATAGGTTGGCAGCACACCTGACAGTCGAGTACTTGGACTTGACCTACATCGTTAACCTCATCTATCTCAACGTCGTTAGGCGCCATACAGTAAGGGCAGGAGAAGCCCATGGAACGGGTTAAGCTCATATTTCATTGCCTTGTTAATCACGAATAGTGTTTATTACGTAATGCTAAGACGAGTGGATTTTCTTTAGCAAAATACCCCGTTGTTTATGAAAAAAACGCGCTGAGGCAATCGCAATAGCCATTATTAAATGAAAGGCTTAATAATTAGCCCGAATAAACAGCAGCAAGGTGAATGAATAGAGGTGATGGTGTGGCAAATAAAGTAGGAAAATGCCCGTGTTGTAACAGAGAGACGCGCCTTACTTATCACCACCTTATTCCAAAAAAAATGCATCGGCGCACCTATTTCAAAAAGCACTTCAGCAAAGCCGAACTGCAGGACGGTATTTATATTTGTAGGCAATGTCATAGCGGCATACATCGCTTTTATGATGAGATGACATTGGCCAAGCACTACTTCAATTTACAACGTTTACTAAATGACGAGCAGCTTTCAACGTTCTTTCAGTGGGTGTCTAAACAGAGAGTTCGTGTTTAATAAATGGCTTGGTCTAATACCGGCCAGTAGACTTTAAATACATTCGATATGGATTTAATTTGATTAACTAGGCTGTATAAATATACACTATTGGTGTTTTCATAGCCAAAGATACCTCATGCGAAAAGATTTACCGCCACGTTATTACCTCACACATTTTCACGAGTTCCTTAAGTTCTTTGAAGGTGCGAACAGCATGCTTTTGAGTGATGAGGCAGCTGATTTTGTCGAGCGTTTTAACGCATTAGACGATGACAAAAAATGTATTGTGGTACGCGCTGCAAATCGCAAGTATGCGGTTATTGACAGAACCCAGTTTAACTACGGCGAAATAACCGAGCCGCAAGCACAAATAGATTGTCTCATTGATAGCGGGTGGTTTGGCGACCTTTCGAACGCGTCGCTTAATGATATCGCCAGCGTTCTAACCAAAGACGCGTTGTTGGCGCTTCTTGCTGAATACGGCAGTACGCAGGGGCTGGCGTCTCTCACTAAGCCCAAACTTGTGACGTTACTTAATGAACATATCGGTGCTAGAGGCTGGCCAGAGAGCTTTTCGCTAAATAACTATTTGATGTGTTTGTTTGATAATGCGCTTCGCTATTTGCTGTTTATCTATTTCGGTAATACCAAAAGCCGTCTGAATCAGTTTTCTATGCGCGATCTCGGTGTAATGAGAACCCGCTCCGATTCGGTAACCGATACTGCACGCTTTGAAAGTAAAAGCGATGCGCAAGCCGCTTGGTTTTACGCCAACCACTATAGCCAGCTAGCCTTTTATAACAATGATATGTTACTTGCCTTAGCGGAAAGTGATTTCCCTGCTACAGAAGGTGTGTCAGCCAGTTTCTATCGCGACCAGTTGCTTTATGCACTTGGGCTTAAAGTGTTGGCTTTTGATAGGGCCAAAGGGTTAGACATTTTAAAACTAGCGCAAAGCGATAAAGCAAAGGAAAAGTGGCTAAGAGAGAGCTATAAAGACGGACAAGAAGATGACGTCAAACAAGCTCTTGAGGGCATTATTGATAATCCTCAATCTGATACGCTATTAGCGTTCGCGGAAGATTTTTATGCCCGTAAATACCATAAAAAGCGTACCAGTACCGTTACCGATATGCTGCGAAATGCAAGTCGGTCGTTAGATATTGATGTAAGCCAAAACCAGCAGGTAGAACGCGGCGTATTGGCCCATTATGCAAGGCAAGGCGTAGAAGGCTGGCGCACAGAAAACCGTTTGTGGCGAAGTTTGTTCGGTCTTACTTTTTGGAAGCAACTTTACGAAGAAGATACGCTGGTTACAGAGTTTGATCGCAGGCCATTATCGCTTAAGCAAAATAACTTCTACGCTAAGTTTGAGCACAGTATTGAGGCATTATTACAAAAGCTCGATAGCAAAGATAAGCTGCGTTTTCACATCCATAAGATGGCCACCATGCACTACGGTAAAGTGAACAGCCTGTTTATGTGGTCTAGCCATTTGCTTACGCCTTTAGAGGCTTTGATAGAACACGGTTCGCTCGACAGTATCTATGCTTTACTTCGCATGATGTGTAAAGATTTTGAAAGCCTGCGCGATGGTTTCCCCGACATTATGGTGTTTGACGGCGCGCTTCGCTTTGAAGAGATAAAAGCGCCGGGCGATCAGCTTCGTCGAAACCAATTGGTTTCCATTCAGCGTTTGCAGCAAGCCGGTTTTGACGTTGCTGTGACGACAGTGAAATGGGTGCGGGACCCTGCACAGCCTTATGTTGTGGTAGATATAGAGACCACAGGTGGCAACAACAACTATAACCGCATTACCGAGATAGGTATGGTGAAACTTGTTGGCGGTAAAGAGGTAGACAGGTTTCAAACCTTATTGAATCCGCAGCGCAGAATCCCTAGCAATATAACCCGTCTTACCGGGATTTCGGACGACATGGTGGCAGACGCGCCGCTTTTTGCTGAAGTTGCAGAACAGGTGGCGCGCTTTACTGAAGACGCTGTGTTTGTTGCCCATAACGTGAACTTTGACTATGGCTTCATTAAACAAGAGTTTGCGCGACTAGAGCAGAACTTCAGGCGACCAAAAATGTGCACTGTTCGCGAAATGCGCCGTACTTATCCCGGGTTGCCTTCGTACTCCTTGGCTAACCTAACTAAGCACTTCCATATTGAAATGGAGCAGCACCACCGCGCGTTAAGTGATGCCAAAGCTGCTGCCGAGTTGTTAAAGCTGGCGTTTGAGAAAGATGATGAATTAAAGAGTCTGTCAGCGAATTAATAACGTTGTTATTAAACTTTTTAGCATATGGGCACTGAACAAAATGCGCGTAAACTCAGTATTGAGTTGAGTTATAACGTGCATATTGAGATGTAAAACATGGCATTAACTGAAGAACAAGAATCACGAGTTATTGAAATGGCGTGGGAAGATCGCACGCCGTTTGAAGCAATTGAACGTTTATACGGGCTGCCGGAAAAAGACGTGATAAAGCTTATGCGTAAAAACCTTAAACAGAAAACCTTTAAAAACTGGCGTGAGCGCGTGTCGGGTAGAAAAACTAAACACGCGAGCTTGCGCCCAGAAGGTGTGGATAGAGGTTACTGCCCATCTCAGTACAAATACAAGAGTGCCAACAAGTAGCGATTTATTTTTATTTTCGAGAACCTTGAGCTTTTTAAAAAATGTAATGCTGTGGCTATTTCTTAGGTGCAGAGATAGTCGTAATGGGTAGAAGAAACGCGGTTAGCTCTTGGCGCAAAGGCGTTGGGAAGACAACCGTGTTTTCTGATTGCAGAATGCTCTTCGCATGGTGAACCTGACGTAAAAGGTTTTGGTAGGTTTCATCATTTTGCTGCAATGCTTCAACCTTGCTCATCATAAGTTCTATAAACTCGGCGGTGGATAAATCGTCGTGCTGCCTTATTTCAAAAGCAAGTGCTTTAAGAACATAAGCCTCCCACTCTTTCCTGTAACTCTCTTTTAAGCGTTCAGGGTATATCGCCAAATCTGCAATATCTTGCGCTAAGTCTACTATATCAAGTGGAGCATCGAATAAGACCCGAAATGCAAGAAGCACTTCGTCAGAAAGTCGAGAAATGGGAAGCTTTTCTTTGAACTGAGCGTAGCGGCTTGGCACAAGAACACCTTTTTATTGCGGGTAAAACTTTTCGTATTTTAGTAATGGACCTAATAATCCTAACTAAATTAACTCGCTTGATTTTAGTAAAACCAATAACTCGATGAAAGTGGGCTAGGTTAAAAATACGTAATCTATAATAATTGAACGTATTGGCAGACCAGCCCGTATCCTATTATGCACTGTTAAAGTGTGTACGCGTTCTTGCTGTTTGGCCCATCGTTTGATGGGCCTTTTTTATTTGGCTTAGCCGTTCTCGTGCTATCGGTTGTGTTAAGGCGCTGAAGAGCGTCGGACACTCAACTTTCAAAGGAAAGCTTTACGCCGGCCAGTAACCGACTCACGCTATCTACAACATCCGCTCTAACAAACCATTCCACATCATGCTTTTCAGATAATACGCCGCTAAATTCCAGCGAGCCTCCGTGACCTGTTCCCAAGAAATCTTCAATTAGTTCAGCGCGTTCGCCAAAGTCGCTGTTTATATAGGAATAGTATGCGAAATATTCTATAGGATATGACGTGTTAAACGCACTGGCTGCAAATTCGCCGCTAGTTCCTACAACGACTTTCGCGGTACTTTCATCAATACGCTGCACCAATTCAATAAACGCAGTATCTTCATCGTTTACTCGAAACCGATATTCTGCACGGGCAAATGTACCGCCGAGCATTTTTTCAAAGCTGGCCTCATAACTGTGGCGTTGCCCCATTTTTGCTGAGTACTCTATTTCGAAATATCCATCTTCTCCGCCAATGTTAAAGGCCTCAGATGCTTCTGCGTTAGCAAGTTGGCCAACAACCACTTCAATGGCGGTGTCGTTTGCTATTTGCTTAACGTGACGTACCCCGTTTATCCAACCGTCTTTTGATAAGCCTGTGGAAGAAACACGCCCTTTGTAAGTTGGAATAATACCTAGCTCGGTTTTGCCGTAATCGTTTTCGTGCCTTAAATAAAGTCGCCTTGCATAGAGATAATCGGTGTTATCGCTGCCGAACGTATTATGACTTGATGAGAAGTCATCGCCCGTAACAACAAAGCTGTTTAGCGACCATGCAGAATTTAGCGCCACAGATGGGTAATAGCGCAGTCGATATTGCTCTCTGCTAGGGCTATTAGAACGTTCATCGTATCGAACTTGAATGTCTAGCTTCTGTGAGAAGGAAGGCGATATTGGCTCTGCGAGAGCGTCAGTTCCAGTAACAATGATGAGTGGTAAAACAAGAAAAACCGGTTTTCGCACTTATTAAACCCTACGCGGCATGACTAATTAGTTTATACATTAAATCTAATTAATTGGCGCAAATAAATTGCAATGTAATGGGTAAAAGGCAAAAAAAAGCCGGCAGGGATGCCGGCAATAAGTGGAGTGGGACTCCAATAAGGGTAAACACACAACAGTATTAAAACTCAGGGAGATGTCTTAAAACTTGTATGCAGTATAGAGTCAGTTTTTAAATAGGAAAAACGTTAAAAATTGATTGTGGTAATCGGAAAATTAGAATGTACTGAGTAGCGAGTAGCGAATAGCGAAGGAAGAAAATTGGGCTACACGAAAAATACTGTGTAGCCCAAAGGGGGGATTAGGCTAAACCTAGCTTCTTCTCTAAATAGTGGATGTTGGTTCCACCTGCGAAGAAGTTTTCATCTGCCATAATGGCGCGTTGAAGAGGGATATTCGTTTTAATGCCCTCAACCACAATTTCTTCAAGAGCATGGCGCATACGAGCAATCGCTTCGTCGCGGCTTTCACCGTAAGTGATAAGCTTGCCTATCATTGAGTCGTAGTAAGGAGGCACGTGGTAGCCCGCATAAATATGCGACTCCCAACGAATACCTAAACCACCTGGCGCATGGAACATATCGATAGGACCAGGGCTAGGAATAAAGGTTTGTGGATCTTCTGCGTTAATTCGACATTCAATAGCGTGGCCACGAATTTGAATTTGCGACTGATCAATTGACAGTGGCTGACCTGCGGCAATGCGAAGTTGCTCTTTAATAAGGTCAACGCCAGTAATCATTTCAGATACTGGGTGCTCTACCTGAATACGGGTATTCATTTCAATAAAATAGAACTCGCCGTTTTCATATAGGAACTCGAACGTACCTGCGCCGCGATAACCAATTTCGATACAGGCTCTACGGCAGCGATCGCCAATTTTTGCACGCATTTGCTCAGAAATACCCGGCGCCGGGGCTTCTTCAACCACTTTTTGGTGGCGACGCTGCATTGAACAGTCACGCTCACCTAGGTGGATGGCGTTGCCTTGTCCATCGGCTAATACCTGAATTTCTACGTGACGCGGGTTTTCAAGGAATTTTTCCATGTAAACCGTTGCGTTACCAAAGGCTGCGCCAGCTTCCGCTTGCGTGGTCTCAATGGCTTTTACTAGTTCACTTTCGCTGCGAACTACGCGCATACCACGACCACCACCGCCGCCAGCGGCTTTAACAATGATTGGGTAACCAATGCGCTTTGCAATCGCTTTGTTGCGTTCAGCGTCGTCGGTTAGCGGGCCGTCTGAACCAGGTACACAAGGAACGCCCGCTTTTTTCATGGCGTTGATAGCAGAAACCTTGTCACCCATAAGGTTGATAGTTTCAGCTTTAGGACCAATGAAAATAAAGCCGCTTTTTTCTACCGCTTCAGCAAAGTCTGCGTTTTCCGCTAGGAAACCGTAACCTGGGTGAATAGCAATAGAGTTAGTGACTTCTGCAGCTGCAATAATGCGAGGAATGTTTAGGTAGCTTTCTGTTGCCGATGCTTTACCAATACAAATTGATTCGTCAGCCAGCAATACGTGCTTCAAGTTTTTATCCGCAGTAGAGTGCACAGCTACGGTTTTGATGCCTAGTTCTTTACAGGCTCTCAAAATACGCAGGGCAATCTCACCACGGTTAGCAATAAGTACTTTATCTAGCATAGTTAAGCACTCGCTTATTCAATGATGAACATTGGCTGGTCGAATTCTACAGGGTCTTGGTTTTCAACCAAGATTGCCTTAACCACGCCGGCTTTATCTGCTTCGATTTGGTTCATCATCTTCATCGCTTCAACGATACAAAGCGTGTCGCCAACTTTTACTTGCTGACCAACTTCGGCAAATGGTTTTGCCGTTGGTGAAGATGCACGGTAGAACGTACCTACCATTGGAGACTTAACAACGTGACCGTCTGGCTGAGCTGGCTCTGCAGCAGGCGCTTCTGACGCTGTTGTTGCAGCGGCAGCTGGCGCAGGGGCCATTTGCGGTGCAGCTGGTGCTGCAAAGCTGTAGTTCATTGGCGCTTGAACACCTGTTGGACCACGGTGGATGCGTACAGACTCTTCGCCTTCAGTGATCTCTAGCTCGGCAATGCCAGATTCTTCCACTAGTTCGATGAGTTTTTTAATCTTTCTAATATCCATGTTCTGTCTCTGCTCTATTTTGGCGATTTCGGTAAATTGATTGCTGCAGTCAACGCGAGCGAATAGCCCATGGCACCAAGGCCAACAATGACGCCAGCTGCAACATCAGAAAAATAAGAATGATGACGAAAAGGTTCACGAGCGTGAACGTTCGACAAATGCACTTCAATAAACGGGATATTGACACTTAATAACGCATCGCGAAGGGCGACACTGGTGTGCGTGAAGGCAGCAGGATTAATAATAATGGCATCAACAGTTCCCATAGCAGCATGTACGCGGTCGATCAATTCAAACTCAGCGTTTGACTGAAAATGCGTTAAGGTCACGTTGCTTGACGCGGCCTGCGCCTGCAAATCATCTACGATGTCTTGCAAGGTTTGCGTGCCGTATTTGTCGGGTTCTCTTTGCCCTAACATATTTAGGTTAGGACCGTTTAATATCAAAATATTCATCTAGTTTGCTGCTATCTTCGGGAAAATGTCACTGTTATTGCCATTTCAACAAAATTTTGTGACAGTTGCACGAAAAAAAGCCAATTTATTTGCTCGTTTATTGTGTTAACTGATGATTATAGTGATAGATAAAGATTTAGCAGCAAAATACTGGTCTAATCAGGTGTTTTCGGCGCAAAGTTCACTGAGTAGTTTGCTCGGTTGCTGTGTGTAAAACCGCAGCAGGCTGCACTCTCAGAAGGCGGCGCCTCGAACCGCTCGCCATATGAGAAGAGGAAAGGTCTCGAATCGAAGCGCCTTAGTCCAAGCGACCACTTTGAGCATCATTAACGTCAGATCCATTGTTTAGCCACTGGTTAACGTGACTAGCAAAGGCCTCTGCTTTCATAAACCCAGTCACACGCGCTTTGGTTAGCTCGTCGCCATTTTCGTCAAAGAACAAAATGGTTGGCAGGCCTAGCACAGTGAAGGTGTCAAAAATCTCCTGTCGTTCTGGTGTGTTATCGGTAAGGTCCATTTGCATCCATACTGTATTGCTAAGCGCAGATATCACTTGCTCGTCTGGGAAGGTGTACTTTTCAAATTCCTTACAGGCAACGCACCAGTCGGCGTACAAATCGACCATCACGGTTTTACCTTGTGCGTTAGCCGCCGCAATTTTATTACGTAAGTCTGCCAAATCTCGCGCAACAACAAAGTCTGGGTGCCCTGCGTGAACACCATCAGCATGTTCGCCCCAAAGTCCGGTGTTGAGACCTGCTTGATAGGTAAGGCCAGCACTTCCCATAATGCCTATTGCAACTACAACAGCACGTACAAGCTTCATCAGTGAGTTTTTGCTGGCGCGGTTAAGTGCCCAGTAATAGCCGAACAAACCGAAACCAAGCAATCCCCATAGGAAGCCAGTGGCAGGGCTATTATATAAACGCTCAATAAACACAATGGCCACGGCAAGCATCATGAAGCCAAAGGTAACCTTAACCACATTCATCCAGTTACCCGCCTTAGGTAGCAGCTTACCGCCCGTCATGCCGAACAGAATGAGCGGTACGCCCATACCTATGCTTAACAAGTAAAGCGAAACAAAACCTAGCGTCATATCGCCAGTTTGGGCGATAAATAACAATATGCCGGTTAGCGGCGCAGTAGTGCAGGGTGAAGCGATAAGACCAGACAATACACCCATAATAAACACCCCTGCAAAGCTGCCGGGTGTTTGATTGTTACTCATGTGAGTGAGCTTTTCTTGATACTTTGCCGGTAGCTGAATTTCAAAGCCACCAAACAGAGCAACGGCCAGCGCCACAAATAGCACAATGAATACGCCGAGTACTACAGGGTGTTGAAGCGCAGCTTGAAACTGCGCGCCGGCTACCGCAACCACTAATCCAAGCAGTGAGTATGTGATCGCCATACCTTGAACGTAAACAAAGGTTAGCCAGAATGAATGCGATGCGGTTTTAGGTTTGCCCTGACCAATCACAATGCCCGACACAATGGGATACATCGGGAATACGCAAGGTGTAAAGGCTAAGCCTACGCCTAGTGCAAAAAATAGAGCTAAAGTAAGAGCAAGGTTATCTTTATCGATTAGCCTTTGCGCTAAATCGAACTGCTCGCTTTGTGAAGAAATTGCTGCGTTATTTGGTTCTGAGGCCGTATCTATCTCAGCAACTGCACTGCTTCCCACTTCATTTAAATACACGACTTTCACTGTTGGCGGGTAGCAAAGCCCTGCGTCAGCACAGCCTTGATAGCGAATTTTAACTACGCCGTCACTGAGTGCTGATTCTATGGGCAAAGTAATAGATACGCCGTTGTAAAACACTTCAGACTCGCCAAAAAACTCATCCTGAATCATTACCCCATTTGGGTACTCAGGCTCGCCAATTTCGGCTTGTTTCGCCACAAACTTAAACTGCTTTAGGTACAGGTAGTAGCCGTTGGCAATATCGAAGCTTACCGTAAGCACATCGTCTTCTTGGTTAAAGTCGAACGCAAACGCTTGGTCGACATCTAAAAACTGGGGTTCATCCACGAACGGATCGTCAAAGGCATTGGGCACCTGAGCCAATGCGAACGTGCTTAATAACGTCATTAAACAAAACGCTGAGAGAACATAAGCAGTAAAGCGCTGGAACAGCGAAGCTGATGCAGTGCCTGATGGAAAAGGAGGTAAAGTCATAAAGTTACAGTTCATTTTTATCTATTTTGCGTTGTCGTTATTTTTATCTGGAATTACGTTTTAACTAGCGCTGTAGCGTGGTTTGTAACCACTGACCGTAAGCGCTGCTAGCCTCAGCATTAAGTTCTAGCCATTCAGGAACATCGTACGGATGCAACTCGCTTACTCTATCAAAGGCCTGTAATACATTTTGTGTATTCGTTTTAATGAGTAGCTGACATTCAGTGTCGGTCTCTATTTTACCCTGCCATTCATAAACCGACTCTATACCTTTAATAACATTCACGCAGGCGGCAAGCTTTTCTTCAACGAGGGTACTAGCAATTAATTGCCCAGTCTTTTCATCGGGTGTGGTACACAGTACAAGCTTTATTGTCATAAACGTTTCCTACTTTTTCGCGCCTGTTACTTTGCTAATGAGTCGATGTGTAATAGACCCGAATCAGCACTCTATTCTTTCATAGCTAACGTATATCGAGGTCGTTATCGGTCGCTTTACGTGGCTATTTAAGCGAAAGGATGGGCACCTTTTCTTGTTATTACGTACAAAGACCTTATAACAGGTTATGAATACATGAAAGAGGAAGCATTTTGCGGGTTTTATTTATACTGTTTGCCCTATTACCTATTTTAGAGATTGCGTTGCTAATTAATGTAGGTAGCGTAATTGGTGGTTGGAATACCGTTGGCTTGGTTATTCTTTCTGCCTTTATTGGTGCTTACTTTGTTAAGCGCGAAGGCGTAAGTACGCTGCAAACGGCACAAGAAAAAATGCAGCGAAATGAAGTGCCGGGTAAAGAGTTGGTTGAAGGCCTAATGCTAGTAGTTGCGGGTATCTTACTTGTGACGCCAGGCTTTATTACCGATATCTTCGGTTTCCTTTTAGCAATGCCGGGCTCACGTCACTTCTTTGCCGCCCAGGTAAGTAAGCATATGAAAATGCGCGTTGTTGCTCCGGGAATGGGGCCGGGAGCTTCAGGTTTCGGTCAAGGTCAGTCTCCGTTTGGAAAAAGTCCTTTCGATGAGCGTTCTCGCTCACACAATAACGATGGTGATGTGTTTGAAGGTGAGTACACCGATCACACCACCAACGACCCAGATAAGCGCTTAAAATAGCGAGCCCCAAAGCCCTTTCCGTCAGGTTACGAGCGCCGTTTACTAAGATAAACGGCCTTCACTTGCCTAGTAAAAATAAGTATTTAGCGAAAAAACCAAATTTTTTACATTTTTTTGCTTAAAAACCCTTGAAGTTATCTGGGTACTACCCCATCTATCCGTGCAGAAACGATTTTAACTGCTCAGCAATGAGCAACCCAGGCACACAACATTCGGACAGTCTGAATGTTGGTAATCACATAAACTTGAATAGTGGAATTTTCAGGAGACTTGAAAATGGCAATTCGTCCTTTACACGACCGCGTAATCCTTAAGCGCGCAGAGCAAGAAAGCAAATCTGCAGGCGGTATCGTTCTGACTGGTTCTGCAGCAGAAAAATCTACACGCGGCGAAGTAATCGCAGTAGGTAACGGTCGCATTCTTGAAAACGGCGAAGTTAAAGCGCTAGACGTTAAAGTAGGCGACACCGTTATTTTCAACGACGGTTACGGCGTTAAAACAGAAAAGCTGGATGGTGAAGAAGTACTAATCCTAAGCGAAAGCGACATTCTAGCGATTGTTGAGTAATTACAACTAACGTTAAAACGAATTTTAGAGGAATTTAATCATGGCAGCTAAAGAAGTACGTTTTGGTGATGACGCTCGCAGCAAAATGCTAAAAGGCGTAAACACACTAGCTAACGCAGTTAAAGTAACACTAGGTCCAAAAGGCCGTAACGTTGTTCTAGACAAGTCTTTCGGTGCACCTACTATCACTAAAGATGGTGTGTCTGTAGCGAAAGAAATCGAGCTTGAAGACAAGTTCGAGAACATGGGCGCTCAAATGGTAAAAGAAGTAGCGTCTAAAGCGAACGACGAAGCGGGTGACGGTACTACTACTGCTACTGTACTTGCGCAAGCAATCGTAACTGAAGGTCTTAAGAGCGTTGCAGCGGGTATGAACCCAATGGATCTTAAGCGCGGTATCGACAAAGCAGTTGCGGCAGCAGTTGAAGAGCTTAAAGCCCTTTCTACTGACTGTGCAGACAGCAAGTCTATTGCTCAAGTAGGTACTATCTCTGCAAACTCTGATGCAGAAGTTGGCGACATCATTGCTCAAGCGATGGAAAAAGTAGGTAAAGAAGGTGTTATCACTGTAGAAGAAGGTCAGGCACTTCAAAACGAACTAGACGTTGTTGAAGGTATGCAGTTCGACCGCGGTTACCTATCTCCATACTTCATTAACAACCAGGAAAACGGTACTGTTGAACTAGACAACCCGTTCATCCTATTGGTTGACAAGAAGATTTCTAACATCCGCGAACTACTTCCTACCCTTGAAGGCGTTGCGAAAGCGGGTAAGCCGCTAATGATCATCGCTGAAGATGTTGAAGGCGAAGCGCTTGCTACACTAGTAGTTAACAACATGCGCGGTATTGTTAAAGTTGCAGCGGTTAAAGCACCTGGTTTCGGTGACCGTCGTAAAGCAATGCTTCAAGACATCGCTATCCTAACTGGCGGTACAGTAATCTCTGAAGAAATTGGTCTAGACCTTGAAAAAGTTCAGCTTGAAGACCTAGGTACTGCTAAGCGCGTAGTTATCAACAAAGACAACACAACAGTTGTTGACGGTAACGGCGACCAAGAAGCGATTGAAGGCCGTTGTGCTCAAATCAAAGGTCAAATTGAAGAGTCTACGTCAGACTACGACAAAGAGAAGCTTCAAGAGCGTCTAGCTAAGCTTTCTGGCGGTGTTGCAGTAATTAAAGTTGGTGCAGCAACTGAAGTTGAAATGAAAGAGAAGAAAGACCGCGTAGAAGATGCACTACACGCAACTCGCGCAGCGGTTGAAGAAGGTGTGGTACCTGGTGGTGGTGTAGCACTAGTTCGCGCAGCAGCTAAACTTGCTGACCTTACTGGCGACAACGACGACCAAACAGTAGGTATTAAGCTTGCACTGCGTGCAATGGAAGCGCCTCTACGTCAAATCTCTATCAACTCAGGTGCAGAAGCATCAGTAGTTGTTAACGAAGTGAAGAACGGCGAAGGTAACTACGGTTACAACGCAGGTAACGACACTTACGGCGACATGCTAGAGATGGGTATCCTTGACCCAACTAAAGTAACGCGCTCTGCACTACAGTTCGCATCTTCAATTGCTTCACTAATGATCACAACTGAAGCAATGGTAGCTGAACTACCTAAAGACGACGCACCAGCAATGCCTGACATGGGCGGCATGGGCGGAATGGGCGGCATGATGTAGTGCGACGAGAGTCGCGTAGGTCGCTAACCTAGCAGGCTATATTGATGGTGAGCACTAACTTTTAGTTGGTGCCACCAGCCCACCTGCAAATTTAGTAGTCGACTCCGGTATTCGGGGAGTGAACATCGAATGCCGGAATCATTACTTCATTAAGTAATGGTGTCGCGCAATCGTGTTTGCGATTGTTTATAAAAGCGAAACGATTCCGTTATCGCATCACAACGAACCAATCGAAATACACAGTCCTAAGATTGTTCTCTCTTAGGTAGCGAAGCTGATGCTATCGCAACACTATGTAACTGTGGGTTTTGATTCGGCCAGAAATAAATGCTTTAGGGTGTTAAGCCTTATAAATAATTCGATCTAAGATCTACCGGCGTAAGCTGTTGTAGTTATTGTCTCACCGTTTTGCTTTTGGCACATCGGTAGTGAGACCTGTTATACGGCTAACAGTAGCCTAGGGATAGTGCGATGCTGGTAACGGCATGGTGCGAAGCTTCCTGACAATGTACCCCTGCATAAGCAGTGTCTTAACTCGTGAGAGTATGCATAGCTGGCTAACAATAAGCTGGCTGGGGGCTAGGCTGGGCAATATGGTTAACGTAAGTGAACTGTTGATAAATACCGTCAACCGCAATGAGCGAAATATTGTTGATGCGCTCTGACCAAAAGGTACGTGGTCGGTTAATCCTTTTACATCTGGGATTACGCCGTCTTATGACCACCGGTAGATAGACAGAACCTACGTTGTTCGTGTAACTGCAACGGTACTCGGTAAGCCCAATTATCCGCCTGATTGTTCTTAACAATCATACAGGCAGGCAATCCGCAAGGAGCGCTGTTGGATGAGTGGGTAAAGGAGGTCTGAAAAAGCGAATGCTGAGCAGTAATAGCTCAGATAGGGGTTCAAACTTTGCCCTAACCTGAAAGGGTGCAGACTTCAGACTGGTCTTTAACTGTGTGAAGGCTTGTAAAGCCGTCTAAAACCAACCCAAATGGGGATTAGCTTCCCTTTTGGGGCGGGCTTTTCTCCATTTTAGGTTAAGGAGGAAAGCAAGATGAGTACGACAATGTCAGTACCTGCATTCTCCCACCCACCTTCGGGCTGGCATACCATTAACTGGTATCTGGTTCACAGGCAGGTGAGAGGGTTACAGGTACGGATCGCGAAGGCGACTAAACAGCAACAGTGGCGCAGGGTGAAAACCCTGCAACGTATGTTGGTGCGTTCGTTTGCTGTCAAAGCATTGGCAGTCAAGCGCGTGACTGAGAACCGTGGCAAAGCAACGCCCGGTGTCGATGGGGAGTTGTGGAGCACGCCAGAGAGTAAATGGAATGCTATAGAGCGATTAAAGCGAAACGGGTACAAGCCCAGACCGTTGCGCAGAGTTTATATCCCAAAGGCAAACGGCAAACGCCGCCCGTTGGGAATACCGACAATGCTGGACAGAGCTATGCAGGCCTTATACCTGCTAGGTCTTGAGCCGGTTTCGGAAACTACTGCGGATCGCAATAGCTATGGTTTTAGACCCATGCGTTCGACCGCTGATGCCATAGAACAATGCTTTGTGAACATCAGTAGGAAGAGCTCAGCCAAATGGATTTTGGAAGGGGATATTAAGGGGTGTTTCGACAACATCAGTCATGACTGGTTACTTGCCAACATTCCGTTGGATAAACAGGTACTCAGAAAGTGGCTGAAAGCGGGATTCATGGAGTCGGGTAGTTTACATGCGACAGAAGCGGGAACGCCTCAGGGCGGGATCATTTCTCCTGTATTGGCCAACATGGCGCTTGATGGTTTGGAAGCGGTGCTTGAATCCCATTTTGGGAAGAAAAATACCAAAGCCGCCTACAAGACCAAGGTCAATTACGTGCGATATGCGGATGACTTCATCATCACAGGAATCTCGCAAGAGTTACTGGAAGATAAAGTCAAACCCCTTGTTGAAGCCTTTATGGCCGAGAGAGGACTAACGCTATCGAAAGAGAAAACACTGGTCACTCATGTTTCTGATGGTTTTGATTTTCTGGGTCAGAATCTACGCAGTTACAACGGTAAGCTTTTAATTAAGCCCAGCCGAAAGAATCTGCGAAATGTGCTCGGAAAGTTGAAGCAAATAGTTGCGGGTAACAAAACGGTCACTGCTGGCAATTTGATAATGATGCTTAACCCTGTTTTACAGGGTTGGGCTAACTATCATCGCCATGTGGTGGCTAAGGAAACCTTCAATTATGTGGACTACAGGGTTTGGAAAATGCTGTGGAAATGGTGCCGAAGACGACATCAAAATCGTCATAAACGCTGGGTTAAGGAGAAATATTTTAAATCAGCGGGTAACCGTAACTGGGTATTTTCCGGTGTGAATGGAAAAGGCAATACCGCCCGACTTGTTTACACCATGGATACGGCAATTAAGCGACATATTAAGATAAAAGCAGAGGCAAATCCGTATTTACCGGAATTTGAAGAATACTTTGAGAAGCGCCTAGAGCGAGCTTGGAAGGAGTCTTTTAAAGGTAGAGATAAGTTGCTAACGCTTTGGCTCAGACAGCGGAAACGCTGTGTTATGTGCAACAACCTGATTACCAAAGAGACAGGGTGGAATATCCATCATGTTATTGAAAGGGTGAAAGGTGGTAGCGATAAACTGAGTAACTTAGTGCTGTTGCATCCCAATTGCCATAGACAACATCACTGTCAATAAAATTGCTATCAGTTTTAGTTACAGTTTTTTATGTGCTAAATTTTATACACTGGAAAGATAACTTGGAGAAGTTTTATGACTTTACAAGGCTTTATCATCGGAATGAGCTTTATTTTGTTGGCGTTTCTCGTAGTCTGGATGCTCAATAACGTTGGAATAGAAAAGCATAAACGCGAAAACCATTCCAACGATAATGGGTGCAGTTAGTCGTCGGTCTTTACCAAAATATCGACTTATAGAGGCTTGAGCCGTATGCGGGGAAACTCGCACGTACGGTTCTTAGGGGAGGAACAGCCAGTAATGGCTGTTCCTTACCCGACAGAATCGCCCCGCTTTTAGGCCCTTATAAATCAAGGGCTTACAAGCCTTCTGAGACTAACTGTGGTACGGTTTGTATCACGGTTAGTTTCACAACATTTTCTTAATCTCCTTTTATAATTTTCCATCAGCTCCTAATTAGCTACCCTTAAATTTCACTTTATAAAATAAGCTCTGTAAGCGTCTCTACGATCTCGTAATGGGTCTGGTATATCTGTGGTCTGGTCGCTCTCAAAGTCTTCTCACAGATCTTCTTAGGATCTTCTGTAGTGCACAGGGGGGGGAAGGTAATGAACCCATTGACGATTGCGGCGTTCCATAACTTTAAACAAGAACGTGTTTTATTTTTGGTCATTTTTTAGCTAATTCCCATCGTAGAGATGACAAAGCAAGTCTAGTAAACCGTCAAGGATTAAGCCGCCATATAGGTTAGTGATAAAGCGTTAAAACTCTAGCAGTAGATTAAGTATATCGAGTTCTATATCCATAACATCAGGATGACCAAAATTGGTCATCTCTAGCCTCGTTCTTCCATCGCTGAACCCAAAATTGATGACTGCGAATCTGGTTTGGCTTTGCTTCATAACTTGAGACGCAAATCTACGATATTTATGAAACAACGAATTTGGTATACAAGTATCCTGAGCTTTGACTTCAACATACAAATCAAGAGAAGGAATATAAAAATCAGGGGTGTATTGATATTTTCCTACAGCGTAGCACAAACAAGTATTGGTGCTCGTTCTGAAGGTTCTGATGAAAGTATGGGGCTCGTACTCATAGGCTAAATGCCGCTTATCGCAACAATAAGCGAATCTTTTTTCAGCAAAAGATTTAAAGCTTCTTGGATGTTGGGCTGGAATCTTCTCAAAGTCGCCTACTAAGATTGATCCTTCGCATAAACCATCGTTGATGATGTTTGTTAAGTATTGTTCAAATAAAAGCATAATGACCCTCTAATTATCCCGTCAATCGACTCTCATTAACGAATTTCAGTAATGCTCGCCTTCAGCCCCACAAGTAAATCCACACTGCTCATTTCGAAGGTCTGGGTCTTCCTTAGTTTCTACTGGTGTGGAGGGATCAAAACTAAGGCATGCATGTCACTGAAAAATCAGTGACATGTAGATGATAGCAAAATTCACAATCTAGTACATGTGTAAATAAACAGTATTAACTTGGATTTTTCGACATAGAGAAGCTTGAGGCTTACGGCTGCAAGAAGATATTTAAAGGAAAGCACTCAGGCAAAGAGGCAACTAACAAATAGGCTTTTTTTGACATTCGCGCCGTTAATAAGGTGTTGAGGCTTAAGGGGGGAGGCGCCATATTTCACGACTGATAAAGTGACCGTGAAGGGAGTCACAATCGCTTATATTGATTAGCCGTTACGGTTAAATCATGCAAGCCAATGATGCGCTTAGAGTGTCGTTATAGGCTGCTTAAATAGATTGGGTAGTGATGACAGAGTGTCAATTTCCATGTTATATATCGATATGTAAACGTTAATTGATAACAGGAAAGTCATGGAAGACATGCCAGAGCTACCCGTAAAAGTCTATTACAACGGACAAGGCGACAGAATCCGTTCGCACCAGATGAAGTCATACTATGTGTCTGAGAGCATAGAGGCATTCAATACGGTTTATAAGGAAGCCTATCTTGAGGCAAACCGTATTTACAAGTCAAAAATTTCATTAGAAACTTACCTTGAAGGTGGCTTTAACGAAGGCTCGATGTGGTGGCTTTTGAAGCTTTTCACTTCTGAAAATGAGTCTCAACAATCGCTTGATAATTCTGGAATTAAAAGTAGAGTTTTCGAGTCTGTGCGTTACGTGTTTGATTTATTGAAGCGCATAGACCTATCAACGACAGAAATTGTGGTTCAGAAAACTAAAGATGGTTATAAAGTCGATGTTGATGGGGAGCCTGTTTTAATGGATGAACTTAAATGCGCAATTTTAACCAACCCAAAGGTAAGGGCTGCAATTAGTAACATCGCGACACCTTTAACTGACGAAGGTATAGATAGTTTAGTAATTGACCAAGGCATGAACTCGCAAGATCGCATTGAGGTGAAAAAAGGTGATGAGTCCAATTTGGTAATAAGGAGAAGTCACAAGCACATTGTCGATGAGGGAAAAATTAGTGGCCTGTACTTCATAGACACACTAAGCTACAACCCAAAATCTAAGTGGAAGCTTATAGATAAAGATAATGTCAATAACAGTCTAAATGTGACGATATCTGACCCTAAATTTCTCAAAAGTGTTTCGCAAAATCGAGAAAAATTCTCAAAAGATGATTTACTTAACATTGAAGGCGTTTGGTATAAAGAACGTACAAAACTGACAGGTAAAGCTACAATCAACTACACTGTCAATACAGTTAAAGAGCATATACCAGCAGAGGATAGACAATGGAAACTTCTTTAGTCTTATTAACTGTTGTATTTCTTGTATTGTTGTTTCGATATCTATGGCCTTTAATAATCCATAGGTTAAAAACTAAAAGGGTCAAGATTACAACAGTTGATTTGGACGGTAAGACTAGTACAGATGTATTGTATTTGTATCATGATGATCCGCTCTGGGATGTAGTTAATCAACTCAAAGCTTCCAATGAGAGTGTTAATGTCTGAAGCCACTCCAACTCAACCGACTAAAGCAATCACTAATGTTGATTTAGTAGGTGGCGCGACACTCTCGAGCTTTGTAGTTTATGTTTTGACGACATGGACACAAAATGTAAGTGCTGAATCAGCTATTCAATTGTATATAAACGAACAAACCATTCCTTTCATAGCTGGTGCTTTGACTTGCATGACGACAAAGCTATGGTCTTTTATAGGGTATGCGGCTCGATTTAAGTTGTACGACATGTCCTATTCAAAAAAGCTAAATTTCATTAATAAGGTTCTAAGTAATACGACCTGCCCAATTCAACGAGCCGATTTAGAAAAAAAGAAGCATGAGTTAAATTTAAGCACTATTTCAAAAGTAATTAGCGAAAAGGCTTAACCATACGGGATATGTTAAGGCTTCAATATATCTATTTATCTAAACCACTCTTTCTCAATCTGACTAGCTTACTTTATCAACGGTGGCTTTCAAACGGTTTACATCATGACGGGCGTAATGACCAAAACTCATAGTAGTTCCCGTCTTGTGTCCAGCAACGTAAGCTACATCAAACTCAGTCAGGTTATCAGCACGTTGACCAGCGGTAATGAAGTGATTACGTAATGGGTGAAAAGACCTAGTTGAGTCATCAGTGACCTTATCGACTTTGAACTTTGAGAATGTCCTCCCTGCTGATTTGTGATCTAAACGCAATGGTAGTTCAATGTCGTTTAACTGGTCCGCTAGGGGAATGTAACGAGGTGCACTTTTAGTTTTACCTTTATGGACCACTAAACACCTAACACCTTCAATGACCTCTACTTCAGCTCTACAAAGTTCACTGATACGAGCACCTGTGAATAGGGCTAGCTTGGTCAGTGGTTTAACACTGTCAGGGCATTCATTAAGAACCTTGTTGAGTTGGTCTTTACTAAATAACTGTTTTCGCTGAGACTCCCTTTTCTTGTAAGGGCTAAGGTCGTGGTCCTCAAAGGGGCTTTGCTTCAACGTTATCTCTCCCAAGAAAGCATACTGGTTATTCGCCGTATGTCTTTCCTAATCAAAGAAACCCTAATAACTACATAAGCAAAAACGTGCTTATAAACGCTTTGAGGCGTATTGGTTACGCTGCTGATATAGTATCGGCCCATGGCTTTAGAAGTACAGCGTCTACCATACTTAATGAAAACGGTTGGGATTTTAACGCGGTAGAGCTACAACTTTCGCACCTGATAGGAACAGAATCGTCCAGACCATATAACCGCGCACAGTATTTGGCAATAAGAACTAAAATGGTGCAATGGTGGTCTGATTACCTCGAATCAATCAAATACGAAGATTAAAATCCAATCAAATGTATCAAGGGATTACCTTGAAGTTTATCGCTCACCATATAACTTTAATATTCTTCGTTAATCGTTAGGTTTTATTATGTTGTAACGTATTTTGAACATATATGAATAAGTAACAATTTAGTTTACTGTTTGTGATTGCAGTAATGCGCTTTAGTGCCTTACGAAGGCTTTAACACACTAAAGCCTTAGTATAATCTATGGTGTCAACCCAAAGGCCCCACCTGTCTGCCATAAATCTACAGAGAAAACTGTCATCGGTTGTATTGAGCGAGAACGTCAGTAAGGCTAATGTAGATCTTCAAATCAAAAAGGAAGTAGTATTTATGGACAAAACAAAATTTATCATGGACCTTCGCGAATTTAATTTTGGTCATATCGACAAGCATATTAATGATTATGAGCAAATTTTATACATATCGACATACAACCTTTATCTGGACGATGGACTGATCGACTTTATCCTAAAGTTCAAAAAAGCTGTAATTGTTCTCAACCCTGTGCCTTTCGCCCAGCAACTTGAAAGAATTGAAGAAAATCCCGCTAAAAACATTACAAATAATTTCTTCTTGTTACTGAGCATGGGAAAAGTCGAAATATTTTTTAATAGATTTCTACATGCGAAAATAGTGGGGACGCGAGAGGCTGTATATGTTGGTTCGTCTAATTTTTCATACCATAGCAAAAACAATATAGAGGCCGGTTTTGTTTCAACCGAGACAGAGCAAAATGGGATAATTCTCTCCTCTTTACAACACAAAGTTTTAGACGGGTCCCTTTCTCTGGACAACTTTATTGCCTCTTCGAATTATTCAGCGGGTACAAACGACATTCAGAGAGTTATTGATAGAGTTGTGCCCATGTATAAAAGCTTGAACGAATGTGTTACGGACTTTAAAAAAACCCTAAACCAAGCTCATCCTGAACGGCCTAAAAGATGTATTCAGCACATTGTTATTGTTCGTGAAATGCTTTTAACTATTTCAAAATATCTTTCGAGCAGATTTGACCATGACAAACTTAACGTTGAAGAATTGCTTATTTCTTCACACTGGATGTCTGTGTTGTATAGCTCGGAAGAGAAAATCAATAAATATGTTAAAGAAAGTAATGCGTTACAAAACATGGCTACTGAGGACAACTTATATGACCAGCTTACTCTTGAAGATTACGAGCGCTTTTATGGTAAAGGAGTTACTGACGACTATATAGCTAACTCTAATGCACTACAAAAAGCACTTGAAAATTTTAGCGTCATCAATGAAGAACTATCAATCGAAACAGAAAAGCTTAAGCGATACCTATATGCGCTTTCAAAGCTTGGCAAGCATTACAGGGCGTACCTTAAAAGGTGAGTCATTTCCAAAGTTACTTTCGATAGTTCAACTTATAAAGACTTAGACTTTTGCGGCATCTTGTAATGGTGAAGACACTAAGCGAACACTAATATCAAACTGCGATAGGCGTATTAAAGTTCCATTTGCAATTGCCATGCGATCACAACAACGTAAATAACATACAAAAGGGAACCTTGTAATGTCAGGATTTTCATCAAAAATTTCACATAAACGATTCCATGCCTCACGAGAGATGACAAATAATGCTTCTTTCCCGTGTGAGCTTTCAGGAAATGATAGGGAATCGATGTGTAATGCGATTACGTTTCAATGTGAAAGTGACAGAGGGCGTATTATTAACTCTGCTGCGGTCAGACGATTGCAACAAAAAACCCAGGTTTTTCCTCTTGAACGCAATGCCGCCGTCCGGAGTAGGCTTACCCACAGCCTTGAAGTCATGCAGGTCGGGAGATTCATAACCAGAAAACTGATAAGTAAGATGCAGAGGTTGGATAGCCACAAAAGTGATATCGAAGGCCTAGAGGATGCACTTGAAAGCATTGTTGAAATGTCTTGTCTTATGCATGACGTCGGAAACCCTCCATTCGGTCATTTTGGTGAGCGAGCCATACAAGATTGGCTGTCATCTAATCTTGGCGACTGTATTCGAGTTGCTTTTGAAGACAAAACGAATGCTCACGAATCAACATATGTTCCCGAGGACTTGATAAAGGACATTATTGGATTTGAAGGTAATGCTCAGGGTATTCGAATCATCACCAATTTACAAAAGCTCAACCTTACAAAGACTCAGATTGCATCTGTTCTGAAATATACTCGTTGCGGCACTGAAGAGCGTCCCAGCGATGAACAGCATCCACAGTATTACTTATTAAAAAAAGTAGGCTATTACTTCAGCGAAAAGTCCATTGTAGAAGAAGTCGTTTCGTTTCATGGACTAGCAAACAGACACAGGCATCCCATTGCGTACATAATGGAAGCGGCAGATGATATATCCTACTGTATAGCTGACTTGGAAGATGCGGTGGATAAAGGTCTTCTGACCATGCATTCACTTAAAGAACTTCTGCTCAATGAATATACCAATTTACGACCTGATTGCGACAGAATGGCACGGATACTTGGTAGTAATCAGTCTTGGTCAAGATATGACGCAAAAGATGTTTCGCAGTTCTTTATAGCGTTCAGAAGCAACTTTGTTGTTGCGCTCGTCAGTTATGCCGCGGATGTCATTTTCAACAATCTGTCAGCTATACTTGAAGGCAGTTATGGTGGACATATCCTCGAAGACAATTCACCTGAATCCTGCATGGCAAAAGCGATGAAAAACGTGGCTTTCAGTTACGTCTTTAACCATCCGGAAGTCGAAGCAAATGAACTAAAAGGATACACAGTAATTACCGGCCTATTGGAAAAATATAAGCCGCTGCTTGAAGCTCCACAACAGACTTTTATTGAAGCACTTAATAACAGCAAAGATGTACCTGTATTTCTTTCCCGACTTTGTAAAAAACTCCCAGCCAAGCATTTGAGAGCCTACAACGAGACAATGGAAAACGGTACTGGCAATAGCGGATCGTTCCCCAATACCAAGGTAATGGAATACTACTATCGTTGTCGTTTGATTCAGGACCTAATTAGCGGGATGACCGACCAATATGCGCTCGACGAGTATCGTCAATTAATGGCTGTGGACGCGGTATAATTATAGTCCCAAAGGTCGCCTAATCATGTTCGAAGTTTCTAATATGGTCTGGCGCATCGAACAAAAAGTCTGACCAAACGTTTCTTGATTTTGGTAATGGAAGGTAAGTTTATGGAAATAAATAGAGTTGATCTAACTGGTTTCAGAAATTTTAAGGATGCATCCATTAACTTCCGACCAGATAGCCTTTTGATAGGTGCTAATGATGTTGTTAAGAGCAACCTTCTCTACGCCTTCTACTAGATGAATCGACCATACTTTACTAGACAGTTGTTCAAATCAAGATATCCAATTTTCTACAAGTAGCCCTTTAACCCGATGAAACTCTCGTTCGTTGTTAGTAACAACGGTCAACCCTAAGCTACGCGCATGGCCCGCGATATGTAGGTCATTTACACCAATCATTTGGCCGGACTTTTCCAAATTGGCTCTAATTGAACCATAATGTTGCGCCGCATTATTGCCATACTCAAGAACTTCGAGCCTGGAGCAGAAATCTTCTACTTGCCTGGTATTATGTTCAACTCTTTGGCTTTTCTCACATCCATGTAAAAGTTCAGCTAATGTAATTGATGAAATAGCCATTCTGCCCGCTGAATCATTGAATTTTGATAAAACTTCCAAAGGACGATTCTTGATCACATAAATACAAATATTAGTGTCTAGTAGGTACTTAATCATCAAAACTTTCTCGAGCAGTTTGTTCTTGACTCGCCCTTTCATTCATAAAATCACCTGTTACAGAATTGCTTGATTCAAAAAAGCTATCCCAAGTATTCTCAATAGGACTTAATACTCTTTCCTTACCTACAACCCGAACATTAACTGCTTTAACAGATTCTTCAAATCGTGCTTCTGCGGGCATCCTAACTGCTTGAGAGCGGTTATTCATAAAAATTTTAGCTGTCGTCATTTATACACCCCTTAGTTGGTATATAGCATTACTATATACATAAAATTGGTATATGGCAAAGGCATATACCAAGCAATGTTATACGTGCTTTGGCGTATTGAGAACATACCTATAGCCAACTAGAAAAACCTTGTGTGTTTCATCGTATTTATCGGAAGCTTAACGCATTATAAACTTTCCAGCGTTCTATGTTTTACTTAGTTTTTATAAACGAAAAATTTACATTGCTTTCTTTCAAGAAGAAGCAAGTTTCACGTTAAATGATCATGAAATTCCTAAAAACAAAAGGTACAGCGTAAGTAAAGCAGACTGCATAATTTGGAAGAGTAATCCTCACATGTTAAATAAATGGAAAATTTTTCATTTAAATGCAAAGAGAATAGCTTGAGAGTAATCAACGAGTGACTTGTGCTCGATAAAAATTGCCTTTAACCTGCCACACCTGCTTCATCTTTGAAGTAGGTAACTAGTGCATTTTTTATAAGGCATACTACTTACTATGGCACCACGTTCTTTCGCTTTTTTAAGCGAATTGAATTCATTAATTAGACCCGCAGTAAACTACACTAATGGTGTAGGCGCTATGCTGTGGTTGGCTAATATGGTGCTGTTGCTGAATGTTGCGCTAGTTATTAGTGGCGCCATGGCCGACGCTACAGAGTTTGTCAGTGCATTTAATGAAAGCTTGGTTTTCGAGCCTTTCGTTATTGCACTTGCTAATCACACGCTTTCACAATTTATCGTTCCCACTATCGCGTTGGTATTAGTCGGTTTATTGGTTAAAGCCACGGCTATAGCAAAGGCGCAAATAACAAAACAGCGCCAGCCTATCCCTTACCTTTGCCCTACATCTCCTCAGCCTTTTGTTCAAACGGTTGGCAGCCGAGCGCCCCCGCTTTTTAGTTAAACGTCTCCGATTTATTAGACACCATGAGTGCTGCGCTTTAAGCGTAATAACGCCACTTTTGGTGCGTTTTTCGATGCTGTAAACCCGTAGTTCCTTCCCGAACTGCTCAGTCATCGCCGTTTAACTTGTGGGTTATAGGAACTTGTTTTGTCTATTCGTAACCTTTTTACTTTGATTGTTGCTGGTGCTGGGCTTACGTTAGCCGGTTGCAGCGGTGGCGTGCTTGACCCCAAAGGGCAAGTGGGCATGGATGAAAAGAATCTTATTATTCTTTGTACCATTCTGATGCTGATTGTTGTTGTTCCCGTTATTGTGCTTACGCTTTACTTTGCGTGGAAATATCGTGCTAGCCGCGACTTTGAAATTTACACCCCTAAATGGGCACACTCTACGAAGATAGAAGCCATTGTATGGTCTATTCCAATTTTAATTGTCATTTCATTAAGCGTAATAACATGGCGCTCGACACATGCGCTCGACCCCTATTCGCCGCTAGAAGGCAAAGGAGAACACCTTACTGTTGAGGTGGTATCGCTCAACTGGAAATGGCTGTTTATTTACCCTGAACAAGGTATTGCAACGGTCAATGAATTGGTGTTTCCCGCTAATAAACCTGTGGCGTTTAAAATCACTTCTGAAAGCACTATGAATTCGTTTTTCATTCCTCAGTTGGGAAGCCAAATTTATTCCATGGCTGGTATGGAAACTAAGCTTCACCTTATCGCAGACGAGCCAGGAACGTATAAAGGTATTTCGTCAAACTACAGTGGCGCGGGCTTTACGGGAATGAAATTCAACGCTATCGCCACACCTACCGAGGGCGACTTTAACGATTGGGTTGCAAGCGTAAAGCAAGCACAAACACCGTTAACTTCGGCGTCTTATGAGCAACTGGCCAAACCAAGTGAAAACAATCCTGTGACTTACTACAGCAACGTTAGTGAAGGCCTTTTTCACGACATCGTGATGAAGTACATGAAAGATCATGGCTCTATGGATTTCTACAGCAAGCCAGAAAATGCCGCAACCGGCGAGCATCACACAATGCCTCAAATGCAACACCGTCATCATCAAGAGGATGCACAATAATCATGTCTTTTTTAGGTAAATTATCTATAGAGGCCGTGCCCTATCACGAGCCCATTATCATGGTGACACTTGCCGTAGTGGCACTGCTTGGTGTGGTTATAGCCATGCTAATCACCAAACACAAACAGTGGGGTACCCTGTGGTTTGACTGGATCACGTCTGTCGACCACAAACGTCTTGGCATTATGTACATTGTGCTGGCTATGATCATGCTGCTGCGCGGCTTTGCCGACGCCATTATGATGCGTACTCAGCTTGCAATGGCAACCAATGGTGCGCCCGGCTATCTACCGCCAGAGCACTACGACCAAATCTTCACAGCTCATGGCGTTATCATGATCATATTCATGGCGATGCCGTTTATGATTGGCTTGATGAACATCATTTTGCCTCTGCAAATTGGTGCTCGTGATGTGGCGTTTCCTTTTTTAAATAACTTAAGTTTTTGGCTAACCGCAGGTGGCGCAATTCTAGTAAATGTGTCTTTAGGGTTAGGTGAATTCGCAAAAACAGGGTGGGTTGCTTATCCGCCTCTAGCCGGGTTGGAGTTTAGTCCCGGGGTTGGCGTCGACTATTACATATGGGCCCTGCAGATATCCGGGCTCGGCACCCTTTTAACTGCCGTAAACTTCTTAGTTACCGTGTTTAAAATGCGTGCACCAGGCATGAAGTTAATGCAAATGCCTATTTTCACATGGACCTGTACGTGGGCGAATATACTGATTGCCGCGTCGTTCCCTATTCTTACCGCTGTGTTGGCTATGCTAACCCTAGACCGCTACATGGACTTCCATTTCTTTACGAATGAAGCCGGCGGTAACTCTATGATGTATATCAACCTATTCTGGGCGTGGGGACACCCTGAAGTTTATATTCTGGTACTGCCTGCATTTGGTATTTTCTCAGAGGTTATATCGACGTTTACCGCTAAGCGTTTGTTTGGCTACAAGTCGATGGTTTACGCATCGGGCGCCATTGCCATTCTAGGCTTTATTGTGTGGCTGCACCACTTCTTTACCATGGGGTCGAGCGCCAATGTGAATGCCTTTTTTGGCATTATGACCATGGTTATTGCCGTACCCACGGGTGTGAAACTATTTAACTGGTTGTTCACCATGTATCGAGGCCGTCTTGTACTAAGTGTGCCTGTGCTATGGACGTTAGGTTTTATGGTGACTTTCACTATCGGCGGTATGACAGGGGTGTTACTTGCCATTCCTGGTGCTGACTACGTACTGCACAATAGCCTATTCCTTATTGCCCATTTTCATAACACCATTATTGGTGGCGCCGTGTTCGGCTACCTGGCGGGCTTTGCGTTTTGGTTCCCGAAAGCCATGGGCTTTAAGCTTGACGAAAAAACCGGAAAAGCAGCCTTTTGGTGCTGGCAAATTGGTTTCCTTTTGGCGTTCATGCCCCTTTATGTGCTTGGCTTCTTGGGTATGACACGCCGCTTAAATCACACAAACAATCCTGACTGGAATATCTGGTTATACATTGCTGCATTTGGTGCGTTTGTTATAGCAATTGGCATTTTCTTCCAGCTACTTCAGCTATTTGTAAGCTTTAAAAACAGAGAAAAGCTCAACGACACAACAGGCGATCCGTGGAATGGTCACACGCTAGAGTGGTCAACAGCATCACCACCTCAGTTCTATAACTTTGCCAACATACCGCACGTGAAAGACATCGATGCATGGACGGATATGAAAGAACGGGGCGAGTCGTATCAACGCCCAGAGAAATACACACCTATACATATGCCCAAAAACACCTCAGCCGGTGTGTTTATGAGTATGAGTTTTACCGTTATGGGTTTCGCCCTTATTTGGCATATCTGGTGGCTAGCTATTGCTGGTCTAGTCGCAGGAATAGGGGTGTTTATAAAACGTTGTTATACCTCGGATGTTGATTACTACGTGCAGGTAGATGAGGTTGAACGAGTTGAAGCTACGCACCTAAGTGCTAATACAGTGGGAGGTCGCTCATGAGTACTATTGCATCATCAAATACAGTGCCAATGCCACATGAGCATGTACACGAAGAACACCATGAGAACAACACGGTGTTTGGTTTCTGGTTGTATTTAATGACCGACTGTTTGTTGTTTGCATCTTTTTTTGCTACCTACGCGGTGCTGTTCATGAACACGGCAAGCGGTGTGTCTGGCAAAGATATTTTTGAACTCAACTTTGTGGCTGTGGAGACCGCCGCGTTGCTTCTAAGCAGTATCACCTTTGGCTTCGCCATGATTTGCGCTCACCGACAAAACAAGTCAGGTGCACTTACTTGGCTGGCAGTGACATGGGCACTGGGAGCGTGTTTTATCGGTATGGAAGTATACGAGTTCCATCACCTTATTGTGCATGGTAACGGGCCGCAGCAAAGTGCGTTTTTAACGGCGTTTTTCTCGTTAGTAGGGCTGCACGGACTGCACGTTACCGCAGGTCTTATTTGGATGACCATCATGTTTATTGAAGTAACCCGCCGAGGTTTAGGTGAGCAAACGGTTACTCGATTAAGCTGCTTAAGTCTGTTTTGGCACTTCCTCGATATCGTGTGGATATGTGTATTTACCGTAGTGTACTTAATGGGGGCAATGTAATGGCGTTACACGATGCAAAATTAGCTTCAAATACGGACGGTCATGCTTCATCGACCCACAATAGTGATGACGCACATGGCGATGTGAAGTCTTATGTTATTGGTTTCATTTTATCTGTGATACTTACCGCTATTCCGTTTACTTTGGTGATGAATGGTGATTTTTCTAAAGTCACCACCATTTGGAGCGTGGTTACCCTGGGCTTAGTTCAAATTTGGGTGCATCTTAAATATTTCCTGCACCTTAACTTTGTAACCGAGGAAGGCAGAGCCAATACGTTCTCCTTTCTATTCAGTGCGCTCATTATTTTCATGGTGGTGGGGTTATCCGTTTGGATCATCTACGAATCGAACGCCATGATGATGTATTAGCAAATCTCTGTGTATACGTGGTCTAGCCTGACGATCATGTCAGGCTTTTCAATGTGTTTACTTCATCGCGGTCAGTACGTTAGGCCCTCATGTTTCGCCCTTCTATTGGTGCAACCTATTGGGGAGCAACATTGGGACTTCTCAGTACACCTTGATACGCGCCTAAATGAGCGCATTCTTATTTTGGATTTTACCCATGACCTCTACTTATAAACGTTACCTGTCAGTCACTAAGCCCGGCATCATAATGGGCAATGCTATTTCAGTAACGGGTGGTTTCTTGCTAGCGTCCCGTGGCGAAATAGATTATTGGTTGCTGCTTGCCACGCTTATCGGTTTGTCGCTGGTGGTGGCGTCGGGGTGCGTAATTAACAACTGCATTGACCGAGACATAGACGGAAAAATGCAGCGCACCGCAAATCGGGTTACGGTGACAGGCGAGTTGCCATTACTTACTGCAATGTTGCACGGTGCAGTGCTAGGCATCGCCGGGTTTGGTTTGTTAGCACTTTACACCAACTTTACCGCCGTATTTTTTGCCGCCTTTGGCTACGTTATTTATGTGGGTGTGTACAGCCTGTATATGAAGCGGAACTCGGTATATGGCACGTTTGTAGGCAGTCTTTCCGGTGCTGTTCCACCTGTAGTTGGTTATTGCGCGGCGAGCGGTCAGTTTGATACGGCCGCAGCTATTTTGCTGGGAATGTTCAGTATTTGGCAAATGCCCCATTCTTACGCCATCGCTATCTTTAGGTATAACGACTACAAGGCGGCGGATATTCCCGTATTGCCTGTATCCCAAGGTATTGCGAAAGCAAAACGCCATATTGTTCTTCATATTGCATTATTTGCTTTGGTCGTAATGCTGCTTCCGCTTAGCGGTTATACGGGCATTGGCTTTTTAACGGTTGCTTTCGCAACTAGCCTTTGGTGGTTATTAATGGCACTGCGTGGGTACAGACCCGACATCAACGTAGAGGGCTGGGCAAAACGAGTATTTGGTTTTTCCATTGTAAATATAACGCTGTTATCTGTTGCTATGTCAGTGGACTACCACACGTCAGTGAACAGTTTATTTGCTATTACACTGTAAAATTGCGAATAGCACTTTAGTGCTGAGGTATAATTGGCACTAATTATTTCGTAAGGCAGAGAATTTTCATGGCAACGGCATCCGCACTTCACATTTTGGTAAAAACAGAGAAAGAAGCGCTTTCTATTTTAGAGCAGCTTAAAAAGGGCAAGGACTTTGCTACCTTGGCGAAGCGTTATTCTAAATGTCCGTCGGGTAAGCGGGGCGGCGACCTTGGTGAATTTCGTAGAGGCCAAATGGTAAAAGCCTTCGACGATGTGGTGTTTAAAAAAGAGGTGCTTAAAGTACACGGGCCAGTGAAAACACGCTTCGGCTTCCACCTTATTAAAACGCTCTATCGTAGTAATTAAAACCGTATTGTATAAAACGAAAGCCACTAACGCCGAACCAAGCCCGGCGCTTTCAACAAACTTTCACAGTAGGGTTTGGCTAATTACCTTATTAATTCCCCGGTTCCCATTTTTCACCGCATACTGAATTTTGGGTAAATATCGCGTAGGGGCTGTTGGTGTCGTGAAGTGAATTGCGCAGTGCGGCACCGTGATCTACCGTAATAAATGGCGTATCAGGTGCCTTGCCTTGTTCATCAAGCATAAAATAGTCGCTTGTGTAGCTAGTTAGCTTCATACGGTTTTCATAACCCATATCGCTTAAGCGTACTCGGGTGATAGCTTTAAATTTAGCGTTGGGATTTGAAAGCCCCACAATTTTCTTAAAAAAGTAGCCTTTATCAGATTGGAGCTGCGAAAAGCCGTTTAAGACATTAATTAAGGTTTTCAAATCTACGGCTTCGCGCTGCAGCATGAAGTCGTGCTGGATGGCGTTGCCATCTTTTCTAAGGCTGTCTTTCGAGGGCGTTTTGCCGGCGGTATAAGCCTGCTCTGATTCCAATGATGACAGGTACTCTTGTCCTGCTTCTGCATAGTTAACCAGTGCGCTTGTGTTCATGTTTACGTAGTAGTCGCTTATCCCAGCTGGTACAACTTCAAACAGCATGACATCAGGGGTAACTGCGCCGCGTTCCTCAGGCGTTTGAGGGCCCTTCGCTTCGCATTTATCAGAAATGAAATAGTAATATTGGCCAGCCTCAATGGCGAAAGCTGCATTAGACAACACCGCGCAGGTGGCCAAGAACATTAGCCTGGAAGTGGACTGTTTAAATGCTGTTATAGCACTGCCTATTTGCATATCAAAACGCCTTATTGTTTGATGCATTTATATTTGAGGCATCATTGTAAGAGCTTAAATAACAAAGGGCGAGAAAACGAGTTAAAAATGACGTTGGCTATTTTTTTGCGTTGTCTGTGCTTTCTAACTTTTCAATCTCTTTCCAAAGTGTCTCAGACTCAGCCGTTAGCAGCGAATACGTTTTGATATCGCCATTTCGTTGTGCATGCATGGCTTTTTCTAATAAAGCATCGTATTACTTGCGCATTTTTTTCGTTGGGTTGTTTTTGAAAAGTCCAAACATGTCGAATGTCTCTTTGCTGTGGTCAGCGCTATAACGCTGCGAGGTTATGTTTCGATCACTAACCTTGATTAACAAACTTTCATAAACCCGATTCGAGTTTTCACTTTTTTACCGCGCCATTGTTCGCTTAGAAGATTTTACAAAGTGCTCTTACAGCATTCTTAAAGCAACGTTCAAAGTTTACTTTTGTGCAAAAAATGAACGCATTTTCATTTATTCATATGGTGAATGAGTATCCATTGGTCGCATTTGTTGACTGTATGCCATTTCTTTATTCGTATTAGTTATTAGTCGTAAGGAAAATGTAGTAGTTAAGAATAAGTGATTAGCGTACTTTTGCTCTCTATTCGCCTAAAAATAAAGCGGTGCTGTACTAACCGGCTATCAAAAGAAAAGGGCGGGTAATTAAAAATTGAATGTAATTTAGCCAGAGAATGCCAAGCATAAGCGAATTAAATGGTTATGTTGCATTTGGACAGTGTCATTCTCAAGTTGCCGAAAAGTGAGGAGGTGTGTGTGAAAATCATAATATTAAATGAAGCAAAAACGCCAGATCCCCTAAATAATGTGGAGAAGCGCTGTGCTGCTACGCCAAGCAGTGCACAGCGTCTGGTGAAGAAAGGCGCGACTTTATTGCTCGAAACCGGTGCAGGAAAGGGAGCGGGTTATTCAGATAAAGAATATCAGGACGCAGGCGTAACAATCATTAATGATGTAGATGAAGCATTATCAACAGCAGATATGCTGGTGGCGGTGAATAAACCCACCGATGCGCAGCTAGCGTTGATGAAAAAAGGGGCCATTGTGGTAGGCCATCTTGACCCTTTCTTTCAGCAACCGCTTATTGAATCTATTGCCTCAAAAGGGCTAACCGCAATTTCTGTAGAGATGATCCCCCGCTCTTCTCGCGCACAAAAAATGGACGCATTGAGCTCTCAAGCCAGTCTTGCCGGTTACGTAATGGTGATGCAGGCCGCTAATCAGTTGCCATCAATACTCCCAATGATGATGACTCCTTCAGGCACTATAAAACCAGCAAAGGTATTTATTATTGGCGCAGGTGTAGCGGGCCTTCAAGCTATAGCAACGGCTAAACGTTTAGGCGCAAACGTGCTTGCTTACGACACCCGTGCGGTAGTGGCAGAGCAAGTAGAATCTCTAGGCGGTAAGTTCCTTAAAATCGACATTGGGGAGACAGGCCAAACGAAGGACGGTTACGCAAAAGAACTGACCGACGAACAAAAAGCAAAGCAACAAGAAGCGCAGCGCGACGCGATTGCCGACTCTGACATTGTTATAACTACCGCCCAACTATTTGGTCGCAAACCACCTGTTCTTATTTCAAAAGACACCCTGGCACTGATGAAACCAGGCAGTGTTGTGGTTGATATGGCGGCCACATCAGGCGGTAACGTTGAAGGTTCGGTGGCGGGCGAAACCGTAGAAATTAGTGGTGTAAAAGTAATCGGTAACGGCAACTGGAGTCAGTTTGTGGCTAAAGCCGCCACCGACATGTACGCCAATAACATCTACAACCTTGTTGATGAGTTCTTTGAGGATGAAACCAAAACCTTTGGGTTGAATCTGGAAGACGACATTCTAGCTGGCTGTGTAATTACCCACGACGGCAAGATAACCAACGACATGCTTAATAACGCATACAAAGGAGCCTAATCATGGAAATCATTTACCTACTTTTCATTGTGCTGCTGGCTGCTTTTTTGGGTTTTGAGTTAATTCGAAAAGTCCCTGCTACATTACATACACCATTAATGTCAGGCTCTAACGCAATATCGGGTATTACGTTAGTGGGAGCATTAGTCGCATCGGGTAGTGACAATAATCTGTTAACCACCATTCTTGGTACCGCTGCGGTGGCGCTAGCCAGCATAAACGTAGTGGGCGGTTATCTTGTTACCGATCGCATGCTTGGCATGTTCAAGAAAAAAGATAAATAAGGAGTACGCAAGTGAGTGATATCGTAACTGTAATAAACCTTGCGTACGTAGTTGCTGCGGCACTATTTATTCTGGGACTTAAATTACTTAGCCATCCAGATACAGCTAAGAAAGGTAACTTCATTTCTGCCATTGGTATGCTGGTTGCTGTAGTTGTTACCTTGCTTGATCAGCAAATAATTAGCTACCACTACATTCTGTTAGGGTTTGTACTTGGCGGCGCTTTTGGTGCGTGGAAAGCTAAAACCGTTGAAATGACGGCAATGCCCGAAATGGTATCGCTGTTCAACGGCTTTGGTGGTGCAGCATCATTGCTTTTAGGTTGGGCAACGTTAGCCGGAATGAGCCTAATAACAATTAAAACCGAAAGTGCATTTACTTTTATTACCCTGTTTTTCACTATTTTAGTTGGGGGAATTACGTTCTCAGGCTCAGTGGTAGCCTGGGGTAAACTGTCGGGCAAAATGAGCTCTAAAGCCGTGATTTTTACAGGGCTTCGTGAGCTAAGTATCTTACATCTAATTGGCATGGTGGTGATAGGTTATTTCTTTACTACCGACCCAAGCAACCCACTTTGGATTTACTGTGCTATTGCGTTGTCACTAAGCTTCGGCTTGTGGGCTACCATTTCAATTGGTGGTGCAGATATGCCGGTGGTAATCGCGTTATTAAACAGCTACTCAGGCGTTGCCGCGTCAGCGGCTGGTCTTGCTACAGGTAACACAATATTGATTGTTACCGGTTTACTAGTAGGCGCTTCAGGCTTAATTCTTACCAATATTATGTGTAAGGCCATGAACCGTTCATTGATGAATGTGTTGTTGTCTGGCTTTGCCAAGCCGGTAGAAGCCGGCGAAAAAATAGAAGGTGAGATTAAAGTATTAGCCGCGCAAGATGCATTTTATGTATTAGAGGCCGCGCAAGCCGTACTGGTGGTGCCGGGTTACGGAATGGCGGTTGCGCAAGCGCAGCATGCGGTACGTGAACTGCAATCATTACTGGAAGAAAATGGTTGTACGGTTGATTATGCTATTCACGCGGTAGCAGGGCGTATGCCGGGTCACATGAACGTGTTATTGGCAGAAGCCGATGTGCCTTATGATCAACTATACGAGATGGATGACGTTAACCCGCGTATGGAAAACTACGATGTGGTTATCGTTATCGGCGCGAACGACGTGGTCAACCCAGCGGCCAAAGAAATGAAGGGCAGCCCTATTTACGGTATGCCAGTTATCGAAGCACATCGTGCGAAAACTGTGTTTGTACTTAAGCGTTCTGCGAATGCCGGTTTTGCCGGTGTAGACAACCCGCTGTTTTTCAAAGATAACACGCGCATGGTGCTAGGTGATGCTAAGGACACCATCAACAGTATTATCCGTGAGTTCGGCGACGACTAATACGATGTCTATTCTCTTATAGGCAACCACTAAAAGGCCTGCGTATACGCAGGCCTTTTGTTTAAAGGTATAAAACCTGATTACAATGTACTACAACTTTAGTTGTGATTAACGGGATTCGGTTTTAGTATGTGAAGGCTATAGAAGTTGAATTCACTATTCATATAGTCATAGAGATGTACGAATAAATGTCTACGACCCCTTTTCATATTGAGCCGTTTAGAAATTGTATCTTGGTCACGCTTCGTGGCAAGTGGGATATGTCTACCAACATTCAGTATCTCGCTAAACTTTCTGACTGCTTGAAAACCCGTAAAGGTAGACCCTTCCACCTATTTGTAGACATGCGCGGTTGGCAAGTTCCCAATTCCGATACCTTCAATCAAATAAAAGCACCTATAAAGTTAGATCGGCGAAGTCAACTTAGCGAGACCTGGTTGGAAGATGACGAGACTGATGTTGAACATATCGCGCAGAAGTTTTTTAAATCGCCGCAAATTAATCTGGGATTTGAGCTTGAGCGTACTCAGAACATCTCGGAGTTTATAGCGCATTGTGAAGAAAAAGCAGACAAAATAGTTATAGACTATGTTCGAACATGGATAGGCACATAAAAGTTAGCGTTCGATAAACAAAATTAGTCGCGACAATAGATATTTTACATCGCAACAATACTCGCGTTCAGCCTTGTGTTGTCTATAATACGCGGCTTATTTTCGCACTTACTTTGCTAGGTATAAACCTAGCCCACTTACACATAGGTGAATAAATTGTCAGATTGGAGCATCGAAGAAGCGGAGCGCGTCTATGGCGTGTCCCAATGGGGTGGTGGCTATTTTCAAATTGGTGAAAATGGCAATGTCCATATTACCCCTGTTCCTGAAGATCCTAGCATTCGAATCGACTTTAATTCGGTAATAGAAGATATCCGCAAAGAGGGCGTACAGTTTCCTGTTGTTGTGCGTTTCCACGACATTTTGCGCTCGCAAGTTGCTGGTTTGAACAAAGCTTTCAGAAGCTCAATCGAAGAAGCCGAATATAAAGGCCAGTACCAAGGTGTGTATCCGGTAAAAGTTAACCAAATGCGTGAAGTGGTTGAAGAAATTGTTGATGCAGGTAAGCCTTACAATTACGGCTTAGAGGCAGGTTCGAAAGCTGAACTACTTACCGTATTGGCAATGAATACCAATGAAGATTCGTTGACGATCCTTAACGGCTATAAAGACGATGAAGTAATGCGTCTTGCACTGTTAGGTAGAAAGCTTGGTCGCCGAGTTGTTGTGGTAGTGGAAAAGTATACCGAACTGCTTTTACTCGTGAAAATTTCAAAAGAGCTTAACATCGACCCAATTATCGGTGTGCGCTCTAAAATGACGGTGAAAGGCCGTGGTAAGTGGGAAAGCTCTGGTGGTGAACGTGCGAAATTCGGTTTAACCATTACTGAGATCATTAACGCAGCCCGCTACCTTGAAGAGCAAGGCATGGCGCACTGCTTAAAGCTGCTGCATTTCCATATTGGTAGCCAATTAACAGACATTCGTGCGGTTAAAGAAGCGGTAACCGAAGGCGCGCGTATTTACGCAGACCTCCATAAAATGGGCTTTGCGCTGGACTATGTTGATGTTGGTGGCGGTCTTGGTATCGACTACGATGGCAGTAACTCAACGAACGAGTCTTCGCGTAATTACAGCATGCAAGAATATGTTGCCGACGTTGTCTATGGCATGAAGGAAATGTGCGACCTTGAAGGTGTACCGCATCCTCACTTGGTAAGTGAAAGCGGCCGTGCGATCACCGCTCACCACAGCTGCGTTATCACGGAAATTGTGGGCGAGATTAAGTCCAATGCATCGCACATGGACACTTCGGCAAAAGAAGGCGAGCACTTCTTTTTGAAAAACATGCGTGAACTTGCCGATACGTTTGATGAACAAACCAATATGCACGAGATTTACAATGATGCTTCTCAGTATAAAGAGCAAGCGCTCGATGCATTTAAGCTGCGCGTACTTACGTTAGAAGAGTTAGGCAAAATAGAAACCCTTTACTGGGATATCATGGGTCGCTTACAAAAGTGGTATCGCAACGAAGAATACGTACCTGAAGAGCTACAAGAGCTAGATTACAGCTTGTCGTCTCAGTATCTGTGTAACTTTTCGGTGTTCCAGTCGGCTGCTGATACGTGGGCTATCGACCAGCTTCTGCCAGTAGTACCACTTATTCGAATGAACGAAGAGCCGTCGGTAAACTGCTCACTGGTGGATATTACGTGTGACAGTGACGGTAAAATTGACCAGTTCACTATTGGTCGCGAGATCACTGATGTGCTGCCAATGCACCCACTTAAGAAAGACGAGCCTTACTACATTGGTTTGTTCTTAACGGGCGCGTATCAAGACGTAATGGGCGACATGCATAACCTGTTCGGTCGCTTAAATGAAGTGCATATTTACAGCTACGATGACGATCCTGAAGATTTTTACATTGAAGAAGTGGTGAAAGGTTCGTCGGTAGAAGATGTGCTTAACGTTATGCAATATAACCCACGTGCAATGGCATCGGATGTAAAGCGTATGATAGACAAGCACGTGTGGGACGGTAACTTAAACCCTCGTGAGGGTGTTCGCTGGACTGATTTCTACGAGAAGTGCTTAGCGGGTTACACTTACCTTAAGCAATAAGATGCGATAGTGAATAATCTAGAGCCTGCTATTTCTTAATATATAAATATCACTTGAGTTTCGCAGGTTTATATAGCCGATGCCGCTACTACTTAGCTGCGTCGGCTTTTTTCAAATAGCGCTTCCAAAGTTCCGCTGTTGTAGAGTTAATCATATTTGATTCTGCGTTCATCAGCATCACATAGCCGACTTTTCTCTCCGGCATAAACGCCACGTCGGCGCGATAGCCTTTTACCCAGCCGCCATGATAGTTAAGCTGCACGCCATTTAAGTCATAAATACGCCAACCCAAACCATAATGCGCATCGTCTATCATCCCGCGCCAGCCCCTGCGATAGGTTTCACGCTTGGTTCTGACGCGTTTTGTTGTGACATAATCTACCATTTCATCAGAAATCACTGTTGGGAATTCGCCAAGCAGGGCCTGCAAATAAATGGTCATATCTGAAATACTGGCATTTACACCTGCAGCGGGAGAAAAGCGGTAGTAGTTGCTTTCAACTTTGCCTTCACGCCATTTATTTCTAGCAATAGCGATATGAGGTTGTGCCCATGACTGTGATGCAAGCAACCCACCTTTACCGACGCTGGCGGTCTTCATGCCTAATGGCGAGAAAAGGTTTGCCTGAAGCTGGCGTGAGTACGAGGTATTATTGTTGCTAAAGTAGTACTCTAACGCCCCGAAAAGTGCATTTTGATAGGTGTAACATTCGCCAGGTGCACACAAGGGCTCAAGCTCACCAAGGGATTTTAATACGCGCTCTAACGAATAGTCGGCTTCAATCAGGTTGTCGTAGGCGTTTGGCATAAAGCCACTGGATTGCCCTACAATATGTTGCAGCTGCAGCGCGCCCATTCCTTTTCCTGTAAAAGGAATGTCGGGCAATAAAGTAGAGATAGGGGTCTCCCAGCTAAGCTGATTTTTCTCTACAAGCTTGGCAGATAGAAGGGCAGTGAAGGTTTTTGAAACAGAGGCTAGCCTGAATACTGTATCTTCGGTAACGCTCTTCCCGCCTTTTTTACGGGTTTTTCCGTAAACGTAAACCCGCGGCGCTTTTCCCTGTTCGTAAAACACAAATGCATAACCAGGGACATTGTATTTTAACGCTTCTTTTTTAACGTGTTTTGCGTAGTCATCTAACCAATCTGCAGAAGCACTTTGCGTTATGACCATGAGTGTTGCAAATAGCCATAGTGGAGCCAGGCTCAGTAGTGAGAAGCGCGAAGAGTTCAGCATATAGTCAGCTCATTGTGCCTGTGACTTCAATGTTACTTCACAGGGCGTTCATTATTATTATCTCGTTATTATGCGTTTAGCCGCATCAATGATCAAATGTCGCTTATTATACTCACTGATACTACCCCTGGTTTTATAGAGTACCGATTTTGTCGCACTTAAAAATAAAGACACGATACACTATGCTCTGGTAACGATTTAAGGGCGAGCGCTGCATACTTATGTTAGATAACGATGTTGTGCAAGATGAAAAGGCTTCAGAAAGCGAAGGGTTAGGTAAGTCTGTGTTCTCCAAAGCGAGACTTAGCAGAGATCCACGTTTTGACGGTCGATTTTTCGTTGCAGTAAAAACCACGGGCATTTTTTGCAGACCGATTTGCCCAGCGCGCTTGCCTAAAGAAGAGAATGTTACTTATTTCGAACATGCGACTCAGGCTATGGCGCAAGGCTATCGTCCTTGTTTTCGGTGTCGACCCGACAGCGCGCCTCGTTCTGCGGCTTGGAAAGGCGTGGGCGCATCAGTAAGTCGAGCGCTATCGCTATTATCTGCCATTCCTATAGAGAGTGTGGCAGATATTGCCTGCCGGTTAGGAATAAGTGAACGCTACCTAAATAAGCTGGTCGTTAATGCGGTAGGCATATCGCCTAAACAGTTTCAAAATATGCAGCGCGCTTTGTTTGCAAAACAGCTTATTCAACAAACTTCATTGTCTATGACGGATGTATCTTTAACCGCAGGTTATCAGTCGCTTAGGCAATTGCAGCGTGCTGTAGAACAATATTGCGGAACCTCGCCGACACAGCTAAGAAAAAAACAAGGCGCTGAACAAAAGTCCATATCCCTGTTTCTTGCTTATCGCCCTCCTTATAACTGGCCCTATGTACGTGATTTTTTAGCTGCGCGCGCCATTGAGGGAATGGAGCTAGTTACAAAAAACAGTTATCAGCGTTACTTTTCAAGTCATTCCAGTGCTGGTGTCTTCAAAGCAGAACATGATCAGGCGCGCAACGGCTTCAATGTTCACATTGATATGCCGGATTTACGCGCTCTTCATACCGTAATAGAAAACATCAAGCTAGTTCTAGACCTTCACGCCGACCCATTATTAATAGAGCAAAGCCTAATGCAGGCAGGGCTGTCACAAAAGCAGCTAACATCAGGTCTACGCCTTCCTAGCGCGTGGAGTGTATTTGAAAGCGGTTGCCGCGCTATTGTCGGGCAGCAAGTCAGTGTAAAAGCGGCAATTGGACAAGTAACGCTACTTGTACATCAGCTAGGCGAAAGGGTATCAAATGTCGTTTCTTCGCAAGGCTTTGATACCGAGACGGGTGAGTGCTATAGCTTTCCTATACCAGAAACTGTCGCGGACAATAACTTAGAGTTTTTGCGTATGCCACAGGCGCGAAAAAACGCGCTACGCAGCTTTGCACAATTATTTGTTAGCGATAGCGTGCCAGCCCATGAAGATATACTTGCAATCAAGGGCGTGGGGCCCTGGACATTAGATTATTTAAAGATGCGTGGCGAGAGAAACCCAGATATTTATCTTGGGGGAGATTTAATTGTTCGTAAAGTGGCGCAGCTGTATCCGATTGAGCCTGATAAGGCCGCGCCATGGCGCAGCTATTTAACCCTTCAGCTTTGGCAACTTAGCAACCAGCAAAAAGAGTCTTAACCATGATATACACAGGTTTCGTAAATAGTGTACAAGGCCCAGTCAAAGTAGAAGCGACTGATGAGGGAGTAACGGCCATTGCGTTTTTAAGCTCAGATGAAGCTGAGCAATACAACGCTCTTGGTGATGAAGCTTACGCCCATACGCATTCATGCACTAACGCAATTACCGATGAAGGGTGTCGTCAGCTTAAGGCGTACTTCGATGGGCAGCTTCAGAAATTCGATTTACCGCTTACTCCTAAAGGCACCGTGTTTCAGAACCAAGTATGGCAGGCTTTACAGCAAGTAAAGTACGGTGAAACGGCCAGTTATTTAGATATTGCGAAGGCAATAGGCAACCCAAAAGCCGTTAGGGCCGTGGGTATGGCAAATGGTCGTAACCCTATTGCTATTGTCGTACCTTGCCATCGTATAATTGGCAGTAATAAAACCCTAACGGGATACGCAGGTGGTTTACCGCGTAAGCAGTATTTACTTAATTTAGAGGGAGCCCAGGGGGTACTGTGGTCATGAGAAAATGGTGATTAAAAAATGGCAATAAGAGACATTATTTCACTGTTGGTATTAGCAGGGATATGGGGCGGTTCGTTTATTTTTATGCGTGTTGCGGCACCAGAGTTTGGCATTTATGTACTGGTGGCAATTCGTACCTTGCTAGCAACGGCAGTGCTATTTCCTCTGCTGTTATTGCGCGGCTCGGTTAAAGATATTAAGCATCACTGGCTTGCCATAGCGTTAGTAGGGTTGGCAAACACCGCCGTCCCTTTTGTACTTTTTAATTACAGCAGTCTGCACTTAGAGGCAGGTGTTAACGCTATTTTGAATGCTACTGCACCCATGTTTGGGGCTATCGTTGCTTGGCTCTGGCTGGGCGATAGACTAACAAAGTCAGCGGTTATTGGGCTTTTTGTTGGTTTTGTCGGCGTTACCGTTATTAGTCAGCAAAAGCTTGGCGAGGGGGATATCAGCTTCCTACCCATTTTAACTGCACTTTTAGCTACTACAGGCTACGGAATTGCAGCGTGCATGATGAAAAAATGGCTACAAGGGGTTAAGCCTTTAGTTGTGGCCACAGGCAGTCAAGCTATGGCTAGCATTATGTTAGCACCTTTTGCACTTGCAACTCTGCCAGACACAATGCCAAGCGTTAATGCGTGGGTAAACGCCGTGGCGCTAGCCGTCGGTGGTACCGGTATCGCGTATATCTTGTATTTCAAACTTATCGCCGATATTGGCCCGGCAAAGGCAATAACCGTCGCCTACTTAGTGCCGCTATTTGGCATTATTTGGGGCGTACTTTTCTTGCAGGAGCATTTGTCAGCTCAAACCATAGTGGGGGGCTTAATGATTTTGTTTGGTGTTGCGCTAACCACAGGCGTTCTCAAACGAAAACGCCTTAAAGTTAAACCTGCTTAAATCGAAGTTTTCCTGGGCTAGTCTATCAGCTGCATTCTTACTAAGTTGCTGCCGTCGCGCTTAGCTTGATAAAGCGCGTCTTCAGCATGCGCGGTTACTTCGTGCATAGCGCGAGTTGACGCAGTATATGAAATACCAATAGAAGCGGTAATTACTACCTCGGGTAAATCTTGCAGAGGAGGAAGCGTAGCGATGCCATGGCGAAGGTTTTGCGCCATGTCAAATGCCACATGGGGGCCAGTGTGAGGCAGTAGAATAATAAACTCAGTGCTACTCCATCTACCGACTACATCCTGTTCGCGCATGTTCTCAGCTAAGTAAGATACCACTTTATCTAGAATGTCATCACCCGCGTTACGTCCATGGGCATCAACAATTTCTGAAAGTTCATCAACACTGACTAACATAATGCTTAGCGATTTGTGCTCGGCCAGTAGCGTTTTATAAATAAGCTGTAAATTATCCTTTTCAGGCAGACGGTTGCTGTGGCGTACCACTAAGTCTGGCTGCATATCTTTTCTGAAATAATACAGAAGGTTGTAAATCAGCAAGAACAGTGAGAATACAACAACAAGCAGTGTTACCACGCTAAAGATAAACGCCTGAGAAATTTCTGCTTGGCGGTCTTCTAGCGGACTTAAAAGAAATACGGTCCACCCGAATTGATTCAGCTTAACTTCGGCAATAAGAAAGTCTTTTTGGTCGATAGTGACTAACTTATTATTCAAGGCTTGCTCGCTTTGAATAGTCATGGGGAGACTGGCATACCAAGGGAGCTCTGATAAGTTAGTAAAATCAGAATAAGAGGCAATAAGGCTTGGGTCTGAAGACAACATAATGTCACCCTCGCCATCTACAAATAAGAAGTCATAGCCGTATTCTTGTTTGTAGGTATCAAATACTTCAATAAAGCTGCGTAAGCTTTTTCCTACACCAAAAAAGCCTAAAAAGCGGCCATCTTCATCGTGAATTTTTATATCGATATAAAAATGCGTGTCCTCCCATTTGCCAATATCGGCAACGGCATCGACGGGGTAATCACGATATTTAAAGTACCAGCTCACTTCACCTTCAATAAGGTTAATAATGCTGCCATCAGAATTGTATTGCTTTCTGTCTGCTTCGCTGGCTATGAAAAAAGACAATCCGAATTCATTTTCAAGACGATCCAATGTTTTGAAAACGGCTTCTTGATCTACAGTCTCTCCATCCATTAAGTCTACTAGTTCGGTAGAGTGGCCGAGTGCTTCAGAAATATGCAGTGGCTTAAGAAGTTGCTCGACGATAAGCGAAATAGCAGGCGACAATGACTGTTGCTGCGCTCGACTTTGTTCGGCAACGATTTTTGAAATACTGAAATGAACCAGTGTTACTATGGCGATAACCACTACCGCAAATAACACTAGAATACTTCTATGTAGTGTACGAAATGTGTTCACAGACTGCGCATGCTCCCTTGCCTGGCTGAACCTTACATAGTTGACAAGTATACCTGTTGCAATAATGAACTACTAGGCGATTTATCTTAACTTAGACTAAATAACGAAGAGCGAAAACGCAATGCAAAGTCGTCCAGTCAGAACTCGAAATGAAGATATCGCTGACATATTATTGTCCCTTAGTTACACTATGCTCCGTTTTTTCATTCTCTTTGCGAAATAAAGGAATTATATGGCTTTCTCAGTGGTTGTCTTAGCAGCGGGTAAAGGTACCCGTATGAAGTCGTCGTTGCCAAAGGTATTACATAAAGTGGGTGGCGTACCTATGGTGCAGCGAATTATCAACACCGTAAAATCACTGGGTGCGGATAATATTCATTTGGTCTACGGTCATGGCGGTGACCAGCTAAAGGAAACGATAGCTGAAGATAATTTAAATTGGTGCTTACAGGCCGAACAGTTAGGAACAGGCCACGCTGTTCAACAAGCAGCTCCTCATATTAAAGACGATGAAGATGTACTTGTTCTTGTTGGCGACGCACCACTTATTCGCGAAGAAACATTGAGCGCATTAAAAGCAGCGAAGGAAAGCTGTGACTTAGCCTTGTTGACCGTGAATTTAGACGACCCAACAGGTATGGGCCGCATTATTCGCGAAAATGACAATATTACTGCGATAGTTGAGCACAAAGACGCTACAGAAGCACAGCGTGAAATTAAAGAAATCAATACCGGCATGATGATGATGTCTGGCAAAGATCTCAAACGTTGGCTGGGCGAGTTAAGCAACGACAATGCACAGGGCGAATATTACCTTACTGATGTTATTGCAATGGCTGCCGATGAAGGCAAGCGCATTCAGTCTGCTCAGCCGCAGTCGGCTGTAGAAGTGGAAGGCGTAAATAACCGTTTGCAGCTAGCTAACTTAGAGCGAGCGCTTCAACACCGACAAGCCGACGAGCTAATGACGAACGGGGTTACCTTGTTGGATCCTGCTCGTTTCGATTTACGCGGCCAGCTAGAAACTGGTAATGACGTGATTATCGACGTTAATGTGATTATTGAAGGTAAGGTTACGATAGGCAGTAACGTTACTATTGGCGCTAACTGTATCCTGCGAAACTGTACCATTGCCGATAACGCCGTGATTGAAGCAAATTCTATTGTTGAAGAAGCCAGTGTTGGTGAAGCTTGTACAGTTGGCCCTTACGCAAGATTGCGCCCTGGTGCAGTAATGCAGAAAAATGCCAAAGTGGGTAATTTTGTAGAAATGAAGAAAGCCACGTTGGGTGAAGGTGCCAAAGCGAACCATCTAACCTATTTAGGCGATGCAGAAGTTGGTGCCAAAGCGAACATTGGCGCAGGTACAATTACCTGTAACTATGATGGCGTGAATAAGTCAAAAACCGTGATAGGCGAAAACGCTTTTATCGGCTCCAACTCATCACTTGTTGCGCCAGTGAACATTGGTAATGGCGCCACTGTGGGGGCAGGCTCAGTAATTACGTCAACAGTAGACGATAACGCACTAGCCGTTGCCCGTGGAAAACAGCGCAACATTCAAAATTGGCCGCGACCGACTAAAAAATAAAAGCAAATCTTGGTAAAAGGCTGCTAACAGCACTTAAGCACTAGGGCTGGCAAATACAAACCGTTATTTGCTAGCCCAGTACCTTAGTCGTTTTACCAAAAAACGTTACCTGTGAAATGCACGACTGTTGTAAGCCTTTGGTGTAGGAGATTAAAGCAAACATCTAGCGCAAGGTTTCAGCACTAGTATTTAGCGCGTCGTCGCAAGCTTAACTATTTTAGTTAACCTTCCCACTTCAAGTTTTTCAAATAACGGACCATCCGATATTTTCACTAACTATATTTGCTGATAGTGTGTGTTCACTTACCCTAAAATAACTAATTTCATGGAGCTGCTATGATATCTACATTACTCGTAGGCTTTGGATTTTCAGCCACTACGTTCCATTTACCGTTTCTAAATTACCTTCCGCAGTTCTCGGTAGATGTGGTTATTTCATCAAAACCCGATGTGGTTAAGGCGCTCTTACCTGAAGCCGAAGTGTACAGCTCGTTAGAAGAAGCGTTAAAAATTCACGATGTAGACTTGGTGGTTATTACAACGCCGAACCATCTTCATGGTCCGCAAGCTAAATTGGCACTAGAGCACAGTTGCCATGTGTTGGTAGAAAAGCCATTTACACTGGATAGCGAAGAAGCAGAAGCGCTGGTAGCACTTGCAAACGGCCAGAACAAACAGCTTTGTGTATATCAAAACCGGCGCTTTGATGGCGATTTCCTTACAATTAAAAAGCTTATCGACGACGGTGTAATAGGTGAGATTAAACGCTTGGAAAGCCGTTTTGATCGTTTTCGCCCAGTACCTCGTGATAGATGGCGTGAAAACGAAGGCCCCGGCAGCGGTATCTTCTGGGATTTAGGGCCGCATTTAATAGACCAAGCATTGCAGCTTTTTGGCAACCCGAAAGCCGTGTCTGCAAATATAATGACGTTACGTGAAAACGGGCAATCAAATGACACCTTTGATATCACGCTTCACTATTGCGATAAGGTTATAAAATTGGGTAGCTCGGCTTTTCAAGCGAGCGCAACCATGCGCTACGACCTACAAGGCACAAAAGGTAGCTTTCGAAAGTTTTATCTGGACCCACAAGAAAACCAATTACGAGCGGGATTGTCTTTTGACGATGCAAGCTGGGCAATAACCAGTGATAAAGAACATGGCGTGCTATCGGTGGCAAGCGAGAGTGGCGAGTTGCTGGAAGAAACTATCGAAACACGTAAGGGTGAATACCTAACGTTTTTCAATCGTCTTGCTCACGCCATTGAAGACGGTAAGTTCTCGCCAGCTGATGCAAGCACAGTCGTACCTGTTATCAAGGTCATTGAATTAGCTATACAAGCAAGTGAGCAGAAGCAAACGCTGTCGTTTAATTAAACAAACTATCTTGATCAAAGTTTCAATTTAACTTACGATGCTTTCAATTTGTAATCCATAGCTTTCGTTTTGAAAGTTATGGGCTGTGAGAAGCGTATTATTTACGAAATACTCATGAAGCTAACGCGCCGGCGTGTTTGTACAGCAAGCTCCAAACGCGCTGGCAAGCGCTAAAGTAATTCGTAAAGCCATTGAGGTTATATTGAAAAGTAGTCAATCAGTTGAACGGCGCCGCCAACAGATAGTGGCGTGGGTGAAAGAACACGGTCAGTCACAAGTTGAAGATTTGGCCGTGCGTTTTGCTACCTCTGAAGTCACCATAAGAAAAGATCTTGCTGCCCTTTCTCAGCAAGGTTTGCTTATTCGCCAGTTTGGTGGCGCAGTGCCTGTGCCATCAATAGCCTTAGATACTCACTCTTCTCAATCCATCACTAATGAAGCTTACTCAAGCCAGACGCCTAGCCCAATAATTAAAGCAATTGGTCAGTGTGCGGCAGGTTTAGTTAAACCGGGCAATAAGATAGTTATAGATTGCGGCTCAACTACTGCGTCAGTCTTGCCTTACCTATCGGATATTGATGACTTAGTGGTAATGACCAATACGCTATCCACTGCCAATTATCTTACCCAAAGTGCTAAAGAGCCTACGGTATTGATGGTGGGAGGGACATGGGATGCCCAGTCTCAGTCGTTCCAAGGTGCAATGGCTGAACAGTTAGTTAGCGCCTATAGTTTTGACATTGCGTTTATTGGTGCAGCGGGCATTGATGTAAACAGAGGCACTACCACCTTTAACGAACTTATTGGTGTGACCCGGGCCATGGCCGAGGCTGCAACAAAGGTGGCGGTATTAGCCAGCTCAAAAAAATTAACGCATAAAATGCCTAACCTAGAGCTGAGCTGGAAAAACATTTCTGTTTTGATTACTGATGAAGGCATTAGTGATGAAGACAAACTTAATATTGAAAATCAGGGCGTGACCGTGCTTATTGCAGCGCCGAGTGGAGAATAATTATGTGTGGAATTGTTGGCGCTGTTGCTGAACGTAACGTGGTAGAAATTCTTCTAGAAGGATTAAAAAGACTAGAATATCGCGGCTATGATTCAGCTGGTGTAGCGCTGTTGCAAAACGACGGTACGCTTACCCGTATTCGTCGTACAGGTAAAGTACAAGAGCTGGCTGACGCGGTAGCAGCAGGCGAAGCCTTAGGTACTACAGGAATTGCACATACCCGATGGGCAACCCATGGTGGCGTAACTGAAGCGAATGCTCACCCGCACTTTTCAACCGAGCGCGTAGCCGTTGTTCACAACGGTATTATTGAAAACTACGTAAATCTAAAAGCTCAGCTAAAAGAAAAGGGCTACACCTTTACCAGCGACACTGACACTGAAACCATTGCTCATACTGTGCACGAAGAACTAAAGTCGGGTAAAGCTCTGCTTGAAGCAGTGCAAAGTGCGGTTAAAACTTTTCACGGCGCTTATGGCACCGTCATCATGGATAAAGAAGACCCAAGCCGCGTAGTGGTTGCACGCTCAGGCAGCCCGCTAGTTATAGGTTTAGGACTTGGCGAGAACTTTATTGCATCAGATCAAATGGCACTTCTGCCAGTGACACGCCGCTTTATCTTTTTAGAAGAAGGCGATGTAGCAGAGATCACGCGTCGCGACGTTAAGATCTTTGATAAAGGCGGTAACGCCGTCGAGCGTGAAGTGATTGAGTCAAACGTAGAGCACGATGCGGGTGACAAAGCGGGTTATCGCCACTATATGCTTAAAGAAATACACGAACAGCCAACGGTTGTGCGCAACGCGCTTAAAGATCGTATTGATGAGAACGGTCTTACCGCAGACGTATTTGGTGAAGGTGCTGATGAAATATATAAAAAGGTTAAACACGTTCAAATTATTGCCTGTGGTACTAGTTACCACGCTGGAATGACGGCGCGCTACTGGCTAGAGCAGTACGCCAATGTGTCGTGTAACGTAGAAATTGCATCAGAGTTTCGTTATCGCAAGTCAGTGGTTCACCCAAACAGCCTGCTTATTACGATTTCTCAATCAGGCGAGACAGCCGATACGCTAGCCGCACTTCGCTTAGCCAAAGAGCTTGGCTATATGTCTAGTTTGACCATTTGTAACGTTCAGGGCTCGTCGTTGGTACGCGAATCTGACCTAGCATTTATGACCCGCGCTGGCGCGGAAATTGGGGTAGCGTCTACCAAAGCCTTCACTACCCAGCTTGCTGCTTTCCTTATGCTAACCCTTGCATTAGGCAAAGAGAATGGTATGACCGAGGCCGACAGCAAGGCCATAGTATCTGCGCTTCACAGCTTGCCTGCCAAGCTTGAAGAGACCTTAGCTATTACTGGCGGCATCGAAGATTTAGCTGAAGAATTTGCAGATAAGAACCACAGTTTGTTCCTAGGTCGTGGCGATCAATATCCTATCGCCATGGAGGGAGCGCTTAAGCTTAAAGAGATTTCTTACATTCACGCCGAAGCCTATGCGTCTGGTGAATTGAAACACGGTCCGCTTGCGCTAATCGATGATGAAATGCCGGTAATTGTGGTGGCACCAAATAATGAACTTCTCGAAAAACTAAAATCGAACGTTGAAGAAGTGCGTGCCCGTGGCGGTATCATGTATGTATTTGCTGATAAAGATGCCGCGTTTGCAGGGGATGAAACCATGCGTGTTATTGATGTACCGCACTGCGACGAGCCAATTGCACCTATCATTTATACCTTGCCGCTACAGCTATTGAGCTACTATGTAGCGTTAATCAAAGGTACGGACGTTGACCAGCCGCGTAACTTGGCAAAGTCGGTTACAGTGGAATAGCTCAACGCTGTTAAAGCAACTTTTGTGGGATAGTAATAAAGTCTCATACTCAGTATTAAAGTGCCATACTGAGTAATATAGTTTCATACCTCATTGGTCGCTTTGTACCAACACCACCGCGAAAGCGGTGGTGTCCTTTGAGCGATTTGTTGGCCATCACCTCAGCTAAAGCGGTGGTCTGCTTGAGACAAGGAGCGTTCGTTCATTTTACAGCTTTGTATAGATAGGTTTCATTTACCTGTGAGAAAACTTTAGGATAATTAATAAAAACCTCGTTGCTAAGCGGACTTTCAACGCCCTGTATCAGCCGCCCGCTTGTAGCGTAGCCGAAGACGAAGCGGAGAGCGGGTCGACTGCATACAGTTGTTAGCTCTCAACAGACCGGACACTCACCACTTTATACGAATTGGCTTGATACTGGGCGGCTTGGGAAGAAGACGACCTAACTCCCGCGCTACATCTCGAACTGCTTTTTCAACGGTTTTTCTCGCATCTGTGAGGGCTTTGTCTGCTTCACGCTTAACGTCGGTAAGTGCTTTATCAGTAGCGTTCTTAGCATTTGTAAGCGCTTTGTCACTTTCTCGCTTGGCGTCAGTGAATGCCTTATCTGTGGCGATTCGAATATTTTCCATTGCCTTTTCGCCTTCAGCACCTAGGTTTTCAGCAAGATCTCCGATTGCATTAATTGGATCTTTCAATGCTTTGCCGAGATCACTGTCTGGGTCAATGCCCATACTGCGCATAGCAGCACTTCTCATTTCTTCAAAAACTGATCCTTCTCCTCCAAGGGGTCTGGTAGAATCCCATTCAATATCACCAATTTTAATTTTAATGCCATTTTCCATAGCAGATTCGAGTAAATAGAACGCGACCTCAGCCCACGGTATCTCTCCACCCTCTTTTTCTGGCGTGTCCGCTTCATCGAATTTCTTAAGCTCGTCATCCATCTTCGCGGAAAATTCTTTGACGGTTTTCTCCTTTTCGGCGATGTAAGCATCCCTAATTTCTAAATAGTTAACGAACTCATTGTCGTCTAAGTCAAAGTAATTTGATGGGTCTTGGCCGGCCTTTTGTAAAATTCCTATTTTAAGCTCTATACTCGCAATAAGCGGGGTAAAAACTTCTTCGATTTTTTTAATTCCGTTTTCCATTGCTGTAACAACTTTTTCTCTTGGACTCATGAGATTATCCTCGGTGTGTTAAAAATAGAAATGAGGGCTAACATGTTTATAGCGAGCAAATCTCGCGTTTTTCTGTCATCAGAACCGGGGGATGATAGCGAATGACCTAGAGGATTCTTCAGATACTGAGGGGCTTGGAAGCTACTGCATCCGGCAAGGCCTAATACAACACAAGATACGAGAAATGATCTGTCCATGACAAATTCCCTATAATCTATGGTTTGTGAGTATATGACAGATTAAAGGTAGCCTCGATTTCCCGAGATGCAAGAAATAATAAAAAATGCGTGGGTAAGATGCCTAACTGCCTCAAAAATGACCGAGAATCACGAGACCCCAAAATGCAAACTGAAGGCCGAACAGATTCTCCATGCTTTAGTCCGGAGGTGGATAATCTGAACCGCATTAGCGCATAGATACGGAAGGCCATACATCAGGAACCCGGCGACGACCACCAACATCAATCTAGCACGCATTACTCAGGACAGTGTAGAGAATGGAGAGACTTGTTGAGAAAAACTATTACTGTATCAGCGCAAGAAGCAAACTAGTTTATTCTCTTCATCAAGACGTTGATAAGTGTTGACAGTAATCTGAACGCATGACAATCTTGAGCCTGCTTGATAATTGAACAGAATGTGGAAAAAGGATTTTTATGAAAAGGTTGTTCGTAACATTTGCGTTGATTTTATCTTTTAATGCTTTTGGGCAAAATGCGGAAGTTCTGGAATGTGAGCGATGTTCTGATGCACAAATGAGAAATCTCGCCGAAATCTATATCCTCCAAGCTCCTACTTTTAAAGACATTCTTATAATTGACCCAATGACTGGTAATTTTAGAGAGTTTGAAGTTGTATCATCAAGCGGTTCAGGAGGAGGCTTTCCAAGTGGAGGTTCATCTGTAAAGATGAAGCCCACCAGGCATAATCAAAATCAGATAGAACGTGATATAAAGGATATTTCGAACGCCTACTCTAAGATTGCCTACACCATTCAAAGCGTCGGAGAATATGATGTCACGATGGAAGGTCATGATATCTATAAAAGTGCTGCTGATGGCCTTAATCCGCAATATAAAGCTGGTGTTGCAGCGTCAATAGAGGAAATTTTAGAAACATTAGATGAATATCAGCAGCAAAGTTTGCTGGTAGACAGTAAGCTTAAAAAAATACCCTTTTTAGAGCTATTTAAAAAAGAAGTGATCGACATGCTTACTAATAAATATAACACTAGCATTATTAGTATTCCCTTCGATGATGAATCCTTATTGGAAGTTAAGCTGGAATTAATTGCCAAAGATGGAAAGCCTTATATCAAGGTCACATGTACAAACCGAGCATATTTTGCGGACGGCACAAGAATGCCATTGAATGACTTAGAAGCCAAACAATTTAAAAGCTTAATTGAAAACGGAAGTTTAGGTTCAGCAGTGAATGCAATTTCTTTTTTGAAGTATTTAGATAGTGTACCAAACATATCTACTTCATCAAGCTCTCTTCCACCTGCTTCGGGAGGAGTAGGCGGCGGCTGTTTAGCAGTATGTACGACAGTTGAGTGGCCTGACGGCAGGGTTTCTGATGCTGGTTGCCACACCCCACCCGATTGCGGAAAATAATGCAGGGTAATCTCTTCTTTTAGCTTCAAGATGCATCAGTGTGATTACCGAAGGATACATTTGGTACAGGTACCGAGCGATTTTGACGTAATCACACTATCAATCCAGCAGAGCACCGCTCTCACGCTACATGCCTACCTCAGCCAATTTGCTTATCAAACCAGCAAGAGATTTCACGAACTAGTCGGTTAAAAACCACCGGCTCAATAATGAAGCCCCAGCTGCACCCAGACAGTAGAGAATGACCATACTGCGGGAAAGTAATAAAGTATCATACTAAGTCATATAGTTTAATACCAATACTGCACGAAATAGCCGGCAGCTATGCCAGTTTAACGTTAAATGGTATCTTGCGTTAAACAGACTTCGTCTTCACTATATTTCTCAGGAATTTATTTATGGATGAAACAACGTACCTCTTAGATATAGATAAACTTAAGCTCGGAGACATAATTCTCTCTTCAACCAAGTCATTTTCCAGTTATGGCATTCGATTTATGACTTTAGGTAAGTACTCTCACGCAGCAATTTATGTCGGCGGTACGACAATAGAGGCCACTCTAGAAGGTGTGTTCTCTAAAAACCCGCAAAGATTGCCATTTGAAAAAGAGAGTCAGGTGGCTATCTTTAGGCATAAAAGCCAATTATCAGAACAGCAGATACAAAAATTGTGTATTTTTGCTCGTTCAAAATGTGGGAGTTTATATGCTTTGCCAGAAGCTATTACGATTCGAGCTAGATCGCTTCTGAAAATAGAAGAAACAAGAAAACAATTTTGTTCTCGACTTGTCGCTAAAGCTTATGAATATGCAGGAGTTGATTTGGGTAACCTAAGAAACCCAGCATATTGCACACCTAAACAGCTAGGCCTTTGTAATGCCTTTCATCAAGTAACTGATGTTATAAAAGTTGCTTCTCCAGAAGAAGCTGAGTTTGCTAATACAATAGACCCGAATATTCAGCATCAAATGCAGACTTTTCAGTGGCTAGGACAGGTCCGAGATTTGGTGAAAACTAATAAAAATATCAAAGATATTGAAATAGATACATTAAATGATGTAAATGAGTTTCTACTTAAATACCCAGAATTCGACGAACAGGTCTCTGAATATGTGAAAAGTTCTGGTTATTTGGAATACTACAAGTATGATTCTAAAGTTAACCCATATAGATATAACTATATACTTTTTGATTCAGTAATGAAAGAACAGAGCGATCCTCATGCCTTCATTATTAGTCAGTATGAGAAAGAGCCAGAAATGTTAAGAAGATTTAGCCAATGTTTGGATGGGTTTATAGCCTATGCGAGTCAGCGGAGGCTGAAATTTTATAATCTACATATTGAACTCTACATCAACCTTTTAAATGATATAGCAAGAAGAATTTTTGTAATTAGCCATGGACTTGAGTGTTTGGGAGAGTTAAAGACTGCGGATCATTTGAGAAAAACGAACTTTTTCTGTCAAAGAATTATTGAGTTAGGAAGAAAAGAGCTAGAGGATTCGTAAGATATATTACAATAAGTAATAAAGTTGCATACTTATGTGGTAAGGCCTATTCTCGCTTAATCTAGAAATATCGGCGGTGTATACATGGCCTCAAAAGGCGGCGGGTTCTCCGAGACGCAATTTGCAAAGTGGATTAAGGAAGGCAGAGGTCGAGGGCTGAATTCAGGTTACAAACCTTGGTTAACAGTAAGAGATTTGCCTTCTTTAGGAAGGGTACACCGTGTGTTTGGTCACAAGTCCAAACGTACCCATCATTTGCTATCAGATCTTGAGCTTTCCGTATTCCTGATGCTGGAATGGCACAGCGAAATCACCCAAATACGGGAGCAATTCCCACTGGAGCGTGATAGCACTCGACAGTTAGCTAGGGCCGCAGGCATTAAGCACCCTAGTGTCGCTGGCACTAATCAGTATATGTCATCAGACTTTTTGGTTGATTCAGTCAATGAAAGCGAGCCCAGATTTGTATTGCAGGCAAAATACGCTTCAGCTCTGCAAGACTCCAGAACGGTTGAGAAACTGGAGATCGAGCGTCGATATTGGCAGGATAAAGGGTTGCCGTGGTATCTAATAACTGAGAAAGATATATCCGCGGTGGTGACAAAGAATATCAATTGGCTTTATCCAGCCCAACGAAAAGAAGAAGATGCGGAACTGCAGCTTCAGCAAATTGAGTTCTATGCGCATCATTTTGTAAAGAGCCCAAACAAAACAATTATAGCAATCTGCAAAGAACTTGATGCTGTGTACGATTTGCCATTGGGAGAATCACTCTATGAGGTCAGGCAGCTGTTAGCAAAGCGCTACTTCACTTTTGACATTTTCATACCCACAACCAAACTAAAAGCTAAGGATTTACGGGCCGGAGATGTTGCTCTTATCCGGGAGATGTATCTTGTTTCGAATCAATGAAGTGTTGAAATTCGGTGAGTAGCGTTATCGGGTGCTGCAACCACTGGGGGAGTTTTTGGTTTGGATCGATATTGACGATGGGTCAGCCTTTCCTGAGATAACGTCAGTGAGAGACTTGTCAGAAGCAATCGAACAGGAAAGCCTCGACCGGATTGAAGATCCCTTTAAGGAATTGGCTTTCGAGTCACCTAAAGAGGGCACCATAGCCAAAGCCAAGCGAGACAGTAATTATCATCTGATTGAGCCATTATTACACCTGCCTGATTATTATGAGCCCAAAAGCCGTGGCGCAGCCATCAAACGCATTCTTGCCGAGAAAGGCTCGACCAAACAAACCCTCTATAGGCTTGCTAGACGTTATTGGCAGCGTGGGCAGACACCAAACGCTCTTCTACCCGACTACAAGAACTCTGGTGGTAAAGGAAAAAGGCGAATCGCCAAAGACAAAAAGCTGGGCCGTCCACGCAAATACACACCCGGTGTGGGCGCGAAGGTAGATGAGTTTGTGGAACGGCTGTTCCGTATTGCAATCGACCGTTACCTGTTAAAAGACAAGGGGTATTCCTTTCCTTATGCTCACCGTCGCTTCAACACAATGTACCTGAACTATTTCCCAGATACTGCTGAAGAGGAACTGCCCAGCAACTGGCAAATGATGCATTTCTATAAGCGTGAGTACCTTCAAGCAGAAAAACTCAAAAAGCAGATTTCAACCAATGAATACAACAAAGATATCCGGCCCCTGCATAGCACGGCGAATACTCAGGTACTTGGGCCGGGTAGCCGATACGAGATAGATGCGACCATTGCCGACGTGTATGTTGTTTCCGACAGTGAGCGGGGCAATATCGTCGGTCGTCCGGTAGTATACATGGTGATCGATGTATTCAGCCGGATGGTAGCCGGTTTCTATATTGGCTTCGAAAGTGCCTCTTATGTCGCCGCAATGCAAGCCTTGTATATGGCCGTGACAGACAAAACAGGTTACTGCAAGGAACTCGGGTTCGACATAGAGTCTGAACACTGGCCCAGTGTTGGACTACCGGATGCAATTCTTGCAGATCGTGGCGAATTGCTGGGGCACCAAATAGAAAATCTAGAAAGTAATTTTGCTGTTCGAATAGAAAACACCCCTCCCTATAGAGGCGACGTTGAGGGCATTGTAGAGCGCAACTTTAAGACGGTTCAGGCTTCATTTGGATCCTTTGTACCAGGTTATGTCACCGGAAACCGGGTTAAAAAGCGCGGTGGTAAGGATTATCGGCTAGATGCTAAACTCTCAGTTAAAGAATTTGAGCAAATTATCCTGTCTTCGGTGCTCTATCACAACCAGTACGCCGTACTTGAGAAGTACGACAGAGACCCTGACATGCCAACGGGCCTGCCGACAACTCCAGTCCATTTGTGGAATTGGGGGCTGCAGTACAGAACTGGCCGCCTTACATCACGTCGAGCCTGACGCATTGCGGGTTGCCCTGTTACCCAGAAAAACGGCGAGTATTTCCGAATTGGGGGTCTGTTTGTTTGGCCTCTACTACACTTCACCTGAATTTTTGCAACTGGGCTGGACACACCGGGGTAGAAAAGTGAAGCGACCAGCGACGCTGGAAGCCGCCTATGACCCATTGGTTGCTGACCAAATTTACCTGTTCCCCGAGAAAGGCAGCAACAAATATTGGATCTGTAACCTGGCTGACCGTTCCCGGGAGTTTCGGGGAGCGTCATTCTGGGACGTCTGGCAGATCAGAGGGGAACAAAAGAAAACAACCGGTAAAGCAAAAGTACAATCCGGAGCCAAAAAACGGCAACACGAAGAATTTGTAATCGACAAAATCAGTCATGCAACCAAGGTGGCCCCGGATACTTTCGGCATTCCCAATGCGCAGCGGGTCAGAGCGATCAATGAAAACAAGCGTCAGGAAAAAGCCAGAGAAAGAGCAGAAAAGGCACGCCGTCCGGATGCTGACAGTAATCGCAGCCTAGGCAAAGTGATTCACCTGTCCGACCCCGAGCCAGATCTGGACTATCCGGATTATGTGGATGAGCTGTTTGGAGACGACGACTGATGCCTTTGCCTGAAAACTATGTTGAGGCGGTATATGCCGATCCTGGGCTTGAACGCTATCGTGGCAATCCATTGATCGAGGCCTTACCGCCAATAATGGATCTCCAGGCTCTCAAGGTAAAACTCACCGGTAAAGTTGAGTTTAATCCACAGGATTGTTTCGGCAAGGGACATCTTCGTGCTCACCAGGTCAGTGCATTACTTGATGATTTCTTTCAGCCTCTTTCCATCCACAAACAAATGGAAGAGAAAATTTCCGTCATGATCCGGGGCGGTTATGTGGGCCGCAATATCGCTGACGGTTCGCTGAACAAGAAAATGCAGGAAGGCTACCAACGGATCATGTCGGGTGTCACAAGTGATTTCAGGTTTTCACAAACCAACTCCACAGCCAAGAGCCTGTCTCTGATTGGTTGTTCCGGCAGTGGTAAAAGTTCGACCATTAACCGCATATTGGCAACTTATCCTCAGGTTATCTATCATCAGGATTACAACGCCATTCAACTGCCCAACCTGAGGATCGAATGCCCCTCCGACGGCTCACTTAAAAGCTTGTGCCTGAACTTCTTTCGTGAGATAGATCGTACTCTGCATACTGGCTATGAGGAAAAGTACGCCCGTAAGCGTCACAGCACCGAAGTGCTGCTTTCTTTAATGGGGCAGGTGGCAACACAAAGGGCTGTGGGCGTACTGGTTATCGACGAGATTCAGCGGCTGACACTGAAGCGCTCCATCAGTAAAGAAGCCATGCTGGAATTTTTTGTCGCTCTGGTAAACGTTATCGGTGTACCCGTGGTAATGGTGGGAACTCCAAAAGCTAGGCCCATATTCGAAATGGAATTACAGGCCGGTCGGCGCAGTGCCGGTTTTGGCTCATTGTTCTGGGAGCCGATGAAACCGGGGCCGGTCAGAATGAACCCGAAAACGGGTAAGCCCAGAAAAACAGAGTGGCAGGCCTTTACCGACAAGCTCTGGCAGTATCAGTGGCTGACAAACCGGGATGAAGTGTTGAGTGACGAAATCCGCGACTGTTGGTTTGACTTGTCACAGGGTGTGCTTGATATCGTGGTAAAGCTGTTTGTACTTGCACAGATGCGGGCTATATCCACAGGGCTTGAACGAATTACCGTTAAACTGCTGAGTACCGTGTACCAGCAGGAACTGAAGCCGGTACATCCCATGCTCGATGCTCTGCGCAGAGGCGCCCCCGAACTTATTGTTAAGTATTCGGATTTACAGTTGCCTGATATCGACAAACGCCTGCTTGAATTAAAGCAGGTGATTGATGAGCGGCAGACCGAAAAGCAGCGCAGACCGGCCTTTGGCAGTAATGAAAAAGCATTGCGTCTGTATACCATGCTGCAAGGGATGGGGTGCGAATCCGGATTACTGGAGCCGCTGATCGAAAATGCCTTCCAACAGTACCCTGATCTTTCGCTACCCGAACTAAGCCGGGTCATACTGGACTGGTATTACAGTCCGCCAAAAGCCAGCAAACCGAAGACAGAAAAGGTCAAACCAACCAGCTGGCATACGCTGCCTTCAGACGATCTGCGGTTCAAGTTTTCTCAGGCAGAAAAAGGCCGTTTTTATCACGAACTGCAATATGGCAAGGAACTGTTTGATTTGCCTAATTGGCTGAAAGAAGTGGGCTGATATGCTGGGCTTTCCCCTGCCTTACCGCGATGAACTGCTTTACAGCACCATCGCAAGGCATGGGGTTCATAGCGGTATCATCTCACCCAAAGAGCTGCTGCAGGATGTTTATGGTGATACCAGAGTTATCGCAACATCTGATCTACCTGGGCATTTGAATCGCATCGCAGCACTTTACCCGGAAAAAGCCGGTATAACGCCTTGTGATCTGCTCTATCACAATACACTCTTTCCCTTGTATGCGTTCTTCATGGGCGAAGCTCGGCGCATAGCACTCATCCGGGAGCTTACTGCAAACGGCAAGAGCTCCGTCCATTTAACGTCAGGCGCAGCAGCTTCGCGTGTTAAGCAACCTGAATACCTCCGATATTGCCCTGGGTGCATCAAAAAGCAACTGCACAAATTTGGAGAGTCTTACTGGCGGCGGGATTGGCAGGTGGTTGGCGCAGACAGTTGCCCGATCCATGGAAATCTTATTGACTCAGACATTCGTCGCCACGATGTTCACCGCCACCAGTATACTCCCCTCAATGCAGAGACCAGCATACAGGCAGAGCAAAGGCCGGGTTGCTGGCAAAGCGATTTAATAGCGCAAAGCATACGTGAGCTTCTGAATCTTAAGCAGATTGCAGTGCCTGAACTTGTGCAATGGGGTTATTGGTATAAAAAACCCGCAGCAGACCATCAGCTTAATCGCGGGAGCCAAGTACACCATGAACAGGTAGAGCAAAAAGTCATCGCGTTTTGGTGAGCTGACTGGCTGACCGGGCAAAAACTCATGCCAGACAGCGGCGAGTCAAACTGGCTTCGGAATATGTTTCGCAAACACCGCAAAGCATTCAGTTATCTCGAGCACCTAATCGTCCTGCATGCCTTGCTGAAGCCCGGATGGAAGCTGGCCGATGTGGTTAGTTTTGTTGCACGACTCCATCTGAAAACCAAGACCTCAACTAATGTGGTGCAGGAAATGGGTCAAACACGCTTGGAGGACTACCGTAGCCGATGGCTCGACGCCCTAGAAAAACAAGGAACCAAACTGGCCCGCCTTAACGGATACGGAGACTTGTACGCCTCGTTGTATCGTTATGACAGAAACTGGCTGATAGAAATCAATCAGGGCCACAGAATACCTCTACCGAGACACCAGCCTAAAGTGAGCTGGCGAAAGCGAGACGTGGATACAGTCAAAGCCCTGATAGCACTGCGCAACGAAGGTGAATGCAGTCTGGATGCTCCCCGATTCTCGAAGAACTGGTATCTGAACCAACTGAAGCACCGAGCTGCTATAGAGAAGCACCTGGAATTACTGCCTTTGTGCAGTTTGTTTTTCGATCGATACTGTGAAAGTATATTTGAATATCAGGTTAGAAGAATTAGCCGGGTTGTGGTCAAAGCCGTTCTTGCCGGTGATGTGCTAAAACGTTGGCAGGTATTGAAGTTGTCTGGGTTGAGTGAGGAACGGTTAACCGAAGAGGCTAAAAACTTTCTTAAGGAGTTACTCGGGATTTGAATAGTAGTACCCGATTAAAAGGATTCAAAGACGATACCTGGATAAACGGTATCGGAGACTTTTTCTGTAGAAAAGGTGGAAATCAGTGGGGAGTGAACCTCAGCATCTACCCAAGTAAAGAAAGCAGTAAGGACGCAATAACTTTATCGAACGCCCCTATTCTGATTCGAAAGAGAATCATCAATCCTACCAAAAATTACTACCCAAGAGGGGTAGAAAAATCCCACACAATATCCTCAACAAGTGATTGGTTAGTCGATGTAATCAGTAACTGCCCTGCTCGAGAAAGAAAGTTGCCGAAAGAAGCGCAGCAGTTGTGTTTTTTTTTCAATTATCGGATGGGATAACCGCATACCTGCCTCAATTCGAACTAGCCCGAGCGCTTTTTTTTCATTACGGCTATCTCGCCCGATCATCGGTAGTGCACGACCTGCTAAACAACGAATATATTGTCGAATCAGACAAAGATAACCAGAAAGCAATTGTCACAGTTTTGGATACTTTTTCAGGAAACTGGGAACAGTTTAACGATTTCAGTTTCAGGCGCATGCTCGCATGCTCGCATGGTTGTTACTAGATATGGAAGCACGCCATTCTTACAACAGTATCGCACAATATCAGTTGAACCATGGTTACATACAAGGGCAGTATCGACGGTGGAATTTTCGGTTTGATCCTCCTGATTTACCAGGTGTCACGTTAGATATGCGCGGGAACCTAGACGTTGATAGCCGAACTATGCTCATTTATGAGGTCTCAAGTGTGAAGAATATCGCTACTAATATCCCAGAGAGCGTGGACTTTTTAAGCGCAAGATTTTTCACACAGGTACATGGCGAATATGGCGGTACAGGGCGTGATGCTGAGAGACCCTTAAGTCATAGTATTTATGACCTCGAAGAGGGCAGTCGGGAAAATAAGCCAGTAATGCTCAGTGCAAATGCAACTTTATTTGAATTCATAAAGGCAGTCGAAACATCTAAAATCAGTGGAAGACAAAAATCGGCTGATCGAGGTAGACGGGACAATAGCGAGCCGGATAAAGCCTCTCGTGATGTCAGCGTCGAAGAACAAGGCCCAGAGGGGAGCTTACCCAGCGCCGAATGAAATAATCTCGACGATCAAACTGATGATGCACACCTTTATCTGAACAAGTTCGCCAGCTACTTTGAGATGCTAAAGTTGCTCGAAGAGAACCATGACTGTAAGGTCACCCTTTACCCGCTCCGGAAATTGCCAGCGGTTGGTAAGTGCAGGATGCATATCCTGAAAACTGATAGTAACCCGAGATGCATTTCGGTAGCTATGTTACAGCGAAAGGCAATGGGTTCTACTTGCTGGAAGTGGATACATCTGACGCGAAAAAAGCGCTATCGACCAGAGTGATCCTCGCCAACACTATCGGAGACATTGAGCCTCACCTTTATGAGATCGAGAAACAGCTGCTGAAGGCTTCCTTATCCTGGCCAATGGAGCATTTGGACATGTTAGTTGGCGCCGATAACCACTTCTGGATACCGCATCAGAAGTCTGGTAGGGCTGGTAGTCTATGTGGCGATGATATTGATAAATGGAGCACACGTTTTTATAAAGCAATAGTTTAAATGGTTTTTCACACCAAAACGTCGCTAATTATCAGGAGGTCAATTTTACTTTGCTAAGGGTAGATGCATCAGATGTTGATAAACCGTTGTCCACTAAACACCTAACTAGACCTTTGATGGAATCTCAAATCAGTGGATAGATTAAGGGTGAGTAAAGGGATTTCGATATATAACTAAATGACGAATTTAAAATTCGCATTAAGGGAGTTTAATGGCTGGCACTGATTTGGTTAGAGCGAGTCGCGATGGGGACCAATTTCATTATCTGTGGGCGGCACGGCAATGTTTAAAGCTACTACCTAGCGCAGAAGACTTAGTTGCCATTACCATTGAGGGAGCTTCGGAAAAAGAAGCTGGGAGCGACAGGGTATCCGAAGGCGAGGAGATTATTGATGTCGGTTTTTACTACGGTTCAGAAGACTTTAGTAAAGCTCAACGTATTAGGTATGTTCAATTAAAGCATTCAACGGCATCATCAGATCAACCGTGGACGGCTAGTGGCCTCAAGAAAACTATACAAGGCTTCGCTGCACGCTACATAAAGTTGCTTGAGTGTTTCTCTGCTGCAAGTGTTTCTGAACGGTTTCAGTTTGAGTTTACGACTAACCGACCAATAGATAGAAAAGTCCAGGAGGCATTAGCAGACCTCAGAAACAATACAGCAACTTGCAGGCATCAAGCACAGCAAAACACACTGCTCCAATACTCGGGGCTCCAAAAGCCCCAAGCTTCTCAGTTTTTTAAGCTGTTTGCCGTTATGGGCAGCGAAAGTGGGTTATGGGAACAGCAGAATCTATTAACACAAGACCTGAGTGCTTACCTTGTTGATGCAGACTACGATACTCCTGTTCAGCTAAAAGATCTTATCACTCGAAAGGCTACTACTGAGTTTGAGTCAAATCCCTCTATCAGACGGCAGGACGTTTTGCGGGCTTTAAAAGCAAGCGAAGAACTGTTGCTGCCGGCTCCATGTCTGATAGCGAACTCAGCGGATACCATCCTTAGAGAGCAAGAGAATCAAATTAGACAGGCGCTTCTCAATACTGATGTGCCCCTGATTATTCACGCTGATGGTGGAGTCGGAAAGTCTATTATTGCGTCACGGATAGCCACTTCTATGCCTCCCGGTTCAGAGGCTGTACTCTATGACTGTTTTGGAAATGGCCTTTACCGAAATTCATTGCACTTTCGTCATAGACACGAAGATGCACTCGTGCAGATCTCGAATGAGCTTGCTGCGAAGGGTCTTTGCCACCCGTTGATTCCCACTACTCGTGCTGATTCCAAGCAGTATATGCGTGCCTTTCAACATCGAATTACTCAAGCAATTGGTTTGATGCGGGCGAAAAATCAAAATGCATTTCTTTGTCTTATTGTGGATGCTGCAGATAATGCTGAAATGGCTCAACCAGAGCAAGCAGGACCTACGAGCTTTGTTAAGGACCTTATCAGATCAACTTACCCTGAGGGTGTTAAATTAGCTTTTACTTGCCGTTCGCATCGCCGGGCTAAGCTTCATGCGCCTATTAATGCTCAAGAGATAGAGCTTAAGCCGTTTAGTGTGAGCGAAAGTGCTCACCTTCTTCGAAAATACTATCCTCACGCAAACAATGATGATATCGAAGAGTTTAACTTTTTAAGCAGTTCAAATCCACGAGTTCAAGCCTTGGCTCTTGAGTGGAAATTACCTATTAAGGAGATGCTCAGGCGACTTGGCCCAGAACCTACAACAGTTGATGGAGCGATTAGTGATTTACTAGAAAGCTCAATTGGCAAATTGAAAGATGAAGCTGGAGCCGAAGAGGCATCTCACATTGATATTATGTGTAAAGGGCTAGCTATTTTGCGGCCGCTCGTTCCAATTCCGGTTCTCGCTGAGTTATCTCAAACTTCGGAGAGCGCGATAAGAAGCTTTGTGTTGGACTTTGGTCGCCCACTTCTGCTCAAAGGAAATAGTCTCCACTTTCTTGACGAGCCCACAGAAACTTGGTTTAGAGAGCGCTTTGAGCCTAATGAAGCCGATTTAATTGATTTCATTGATCGCTTACAACCACTCGCCAAAAAGAGCTCATATGTTGCATCAGCGCTCCCCCAACTACTATTGCAGGCTGGGAAGCTGGATAGACTAATATCGATAACTCTAAGTGGAGAGGAGCTTCCGGAAGAAAGCCTTTTAGAAAAAAGAGAAGTCGAGCTTCAGAGGCTTACTTTTTCTATTAAGGCGTCTTTGCAACAAAAGAAATATTTGGCGGCAGCCAAGTTGGCACTGAAAGCTGGGGGGGAAAGTGCGGGAGAAGAGCGCCAGTACTCCCTGATACAAGAAAATACAGACTTAGCTGCGCGGCTTTTAGGACCAGATCGTATCGAGGAAATAGTATCAAAACGGATTTTTAACTCTGGCTGGATGGGCTCACATCATACTTATGATGCAGGGTTGCTATCCGGAAGAGAAGAGTTGTTTCCTGACGCCTCAAGCCGTTTACGCATGGCGATGGACTGGTTAGATAGCTGGGCAAGTTCTACCCACGGTGAGGACAATTCTGAAAATGTTAGTGATGATGATAGGGTGGAGCTCTCTGCTGCAATATTGCGCTTGCGCGGAGCTGAGGCTTCGGCTCAATTCTTAAGGAGATGGAGGCCCCGGAATCTAGCCTATAAGGCTGGCCTGGGCCTAGGAAAGAGACTCATAGATCTAGGTGAATGTGATCAACTGGACGCACTTATTGAAGCTAGCGGTAATGATGTCTGGCTACTCCTAGGGCTGTTTACGGAAGCAAATGCCGTTAGCTATAAGGTGCCCAAAGCTCCGCTTAAGAGGTGCTTACGTCTTCTTGGATATCGACGCATTAAATTATCCGAATCACCAGAGTGGAACCGGCAATGGGAGATCCTAAGCTCCATTTGCTCAACGGTCGAACTCGCATTGCGGATACTCCCAAAAGAGCCAGAACGCTGGGCTGCTGTGATTCAACGATATCTACCATCAAAGCCTCCATCAACTTTCACAAATCAGTATGAAAATGAATCAATAGCCTTACTTAAGGCTTACGCTCTGACCTCTTGTTTAAGAGGGAAACCTTTAAAACTGGTTGATATTGCTCCAAAGGATATTAGAAAACAACTTGAGACAAATAATCACTATGGATTTACTCAAGAGATTCGAAACTTTAAACGAAATATAGGAGGACTGCTGCCATGGATAAACCTCTCCTATGCAATTGCTTGTGGCCCCCCCTTGAAGACTTAAGTAAAGCGTTAGAGGAAGCACTCGAGAATAGCAAATCAGCTCACTCAGAAATTTACAGTCATGACACATCACAGATACAAACTGTTGCAACTGAGTGGTTGAAAATCCTACTAATTAATAAAGGTGGAGACAATCTTTTCAGAAGAATTAAAGACTGGATCAACGAGAGGGAAACAGAAATATGGCCAAAAACTTATACCAGTTTGTGCCGATTAGCCGCTCGCACAAGAGAACGGGAGTCACTATCAATAGATTTTGCTAATGATGCACATAAACATTTAGACAGTTTTCGTGAACACGCCGAATCGCGAGCTGAATCCTATATTGAGCTAGCCCGTGCGATATACCCTGTTAGTCCTGATGAATCTAGTATTTATTTTGACCGTGCAATTGAAATTGCGAGTAGGATAGGGGAAGAAAATATCGACCGATGGGCTGCACTTCTTCATTTAGCCAAAGCCGCAGGAGAACCCGGTAACCCTCGTCCCAAAACAGCCTATCGTTTATCTCGCATTGCGGAGCTTACTTATGAGTATGTAGCTCGCGATAAGCATTTTGATTGGGATAGTACAGTCGAATCTTTGACAAACCTATGTCCTTCATCTGCTTTGGCCGTTTTGAGTCGTTGGCGAGATAGGCGGTTTGGTTATTCAGGCCGGCTTTTTCCTTTGGTAATTTATCAACTTTGCAATCAGGGCCTCCTTCCTGCTCATACACCTATTTCCTTGTGTGGGATAGATGCTCAATGGAAGAGACTGCAGGACTTAAAGCGTATGATTGCCGAAAGTGACCATGTAAATGTTCAAGTGGCATCTCAAATTGCGTATCGATACTTGCAGTTTAGCCCGCCAGTAGGGAGTGAGATCAAGGAACTTAAAGAGTTAAGTAACAACTCCGGGCTAGATTTTACAGGACTTGAAAGATTCGTTGCTAGAGATAGTGAGAGTGTATCTAAAGACGTCGCAAGCACCAGGGAAGCAGCCCATACTACCTTGAAAAAGGAGCAACCCCTTGACTGGGATGAGATCTTTCAAGACGTGGATTTTGGCTGTTCGATTAAGATTCGATCTGCTTATGATTTAGGACACAGTTACGGATCAGCTTACTATTGCAGTTCGTTTTTTCGGGAAGCATTTAAGCGTGTAGCTGTGGGAAAGGAGTCGCAGTTCGTTCGGGCAATCTGTACTTGGCCGGACTTCGATATTTTCATGGTTCGAGTTTTATTAGACGAATTGCTTTCAAAGCCGTTAAAACAACAGTCCTTAAAAAAAGCGCTTGAGTACGCGGTTATTAAGGTTTGTCGTAAAGAGCCTGAAATGATCTCAAGGCGGGGCTGGAGAGCTTTGCTTCCATTTGAGAGACTAAGTGATGAAGGCTTAGTTTCTGATGACGATGTTGTTCTAGCAACAATAGAAGGGTTTGAGTCTCAGACAAAAAAACTCGGGGCTAGTGGCTTTTTTAAGCTGATAGATCCCCTTGCTGCAACGCTTAGCCCCAGTGAAGCTGATGAGGCACTGAATTTTGGTTTTGACTTGCTTGAAGAGCTACTTAAGCCGGAAGACGGCGATGGTCCGTGGCTAGATGATCTTAAGCCTCCAATTTCTCTTATATCATCGCTTGCCGGATACATATGGTCAGGTTTGGGGTCGCCTGTTGCATCAGAGCGATGGGAGCATGCACATGCAGTTAGAGCTGCTGTCGAACTGGGTTGGGCAGAAATTCTGGATGCATTAGCGAGTTGGGCTGACACAGAAGAAGCATTTCCTTTTGTTGACCAAAACTTGGAGTTCTACCTATGGCACGCAAGACAATGGCTTCTTATTGGGCTAGTTAGGGGAGGGATAGAAAACTCGACGGCACTTCGGTCGGTAGTTTCGTTTTTACATAGAATGGTGAATCTAAATCACGTGCTCATTCGTGATCTCGCGGCTCAAGGGTTACAAGCTTTAGCTACTTCTGGAGAACTTGATTATACCGAAGTATCTGACTTTACGAGCGTTAATCAGCCCATTTTGTCTGAGGTACCTTATTCAGGTTGGCCTGAGCTCGATATAGAAGAAGAAATTGATTGTGAAGACGCTCTTACTGAGGACGAAAAGTATTATTTTGGGATAGATATAGGTCCCTATTGGCTTGCTCCCCTAGGCCGAGCATTTTGAGTTACTCAAAATGCTGTTGAGAGGAGAGCTAGATCAGTATTACGTAACCATTTGAGGTGGAAAGGAAAGTGTGGATATAAAGAAGATGCCCGATATCAAAATCATATATTTGGTGATCGAGAGACATCTCATTCGCACGGAAGCCTGCCTAAAACGGATGACTTGACAGCTTATCAATGTTTTCATGCAATGATGATTGTAGCAGCAGATTTATTAGCTGAACGAACGGTTCTACGCAACACAGATGATACGACCAACGAATTTCAGAATTGGTTCGAGCAATATCAGCTGACACGTACAGATGGAAAGTGGTTATTCGATAGACGCGATCCCCTGATAGATAGAAACTGGACGGTCTCAACAAAAGGCAAGGAACAGGCCTGGAAGTGGGCTATCACTTCCAAGTATTTAGACCAAAAGCTAGTCACAATCGATGCTTGGACCAACTTGTGGGGCCATTGGACTAACTACGATAATGGTTATAGTGAAACTACTACTATATGCAGCGCTCTTGTTTCTCGTACTGGTGCCATATCACTTGTTACTGCATTACAGACTGCATCAGTACTTGATCCCTATGCTCTACCTAGTGCCAACCGACAAGACATTTTCTCTATAGATAAACTTAGCGTAAGAGGTTGGATATTGGATGATAATGTTTGTGCTAAGCTAGATGAGCTCGACACTTGGGCTACTAAGTTGACGTATCCTGGACCTATGCTTCGGAGAAAATCACTTCTCAATTAGGCTTGATTCCATCGACTGATGGACGTTTTTGGTGCACAGGCAAAAATGGTGTAATTCGGAGTGAAACTTGGATAGAACCACAAGGGTACGGACGAGAGGAAGAGAATGTCCCGGGAACAAGGTTGTGTGGTAACTCGGATTTTATTACCGAGTTTCTCGATAATCATCCGGATGATTGTTTGGTAATAAGTGTGGCAGTTCGCAGATCGGTTCCTAAATATATGGAAAAAGAAGAGGACTATTTGTCATACGTTGAGCCATATGTTCGTTTTTACTTGATGGAGAAAGATGGTGTCGCTAGATCGATCTGAAGCAGTCGTTGAACTAGGTAAGCGTCTAGTTACCCAACTAAAGGTAGATAGCCATGACATCTTGTCTTCGTGGATGGCTCATCATATTGCTAAGTTAATCGACAATGTGGAAAAGAGTTCTGGCGAGTCTGAGGCGATTGAAGAGTGCTCGCAGGCAATTTTGAGTTTGTGGGAGCATCGCGCAGCGCTACCTGAACATTCTCGTCCTTTAGGCCAGCTTGAGCCCATAATGAGAACATTATCTGCTCTCGGTGTTAACCAAGAAGAGTATCATTTTTATCGACCGGCTCTTAGAGAAGCTGCAATAGCTGACGTCGATGATGCTACTAAAGAATGGCTTGATTTAGCCATCGGACTGGACTATTCAGCTCGGTTACTTATTAGATATGCGTTGAGGTCAGCGGCTGAAAAGACGGCATCTGAATCCGAATCGTGGGTTAAATTAGCTCGAGAAGCCGGTGCAAATGAAGGAGCAGACTGTCGTGTAGTAAGATTCATTTTAGATAGCGACGAGGAAGAAAATGAAGAGAAAGACATTCAAGCTGCACTAGAAGAAAAGCTGACTAAGTTAGAGGGATTTGTAGCTCTAGCAAATGAGCTAGTTGGTAATTTAAAGGCAGAATTAGAAGCTATAAAAGCCTAACCCATTCCTCAGCAAGACGATAATCTTGTTTGGTAAACATACAATTTAGCGGCTTGAATAGTATGTCACTGATTGAAATAGAGCAGTATTTGGCTTCCGCAAGTCTACGTTTACAATAAATTGGTATGAATCTTTATTACTAGCCTGGTCGTAAAGGAATCAACTTTTGATAGATTTAGTATGATACTTTATTTTATTAGACTCGGTCTTACCCGCCAAAAATCAATGGCTGCACAGCAATCAAGTATGCAACTTTATTCCTCTCCCACAACTTTAATGTGCTTAAAAACAAAGCCTGCGATTAACAAACTCGCAGGCTTTTTTATTTCTCAGAGGTTTTCGCTGAAAGAAAGTAGCGACGAATTAAGCCTATTCACTTATTTACTCACGTCACTTCATCGACAAACCCTCCCCAGCCGTCTTAAACCATCAAAACAACCGTTGTAAAACGGACGGCACGTTCATACTTATAAATTATCACTCAGTTTCAACATTGCGAGGCACCATGGCTATTCCTTATTCACTGCTCGATTTAGCGCCTATATCTGAAGGGTACAGCGTTAAAGACGCGCTAAACAACTCCAAGCTAATGGCTATGGAAGCGGAGCGCAGTGGCTATGAAAGAGTGTGGTTAGCGGAGCACCACGGTATGCATGGTGTAGCCAGCTCTGCCACCTCTGTAGTGTTAACGCACATTGCTAATGCTACCTCTACCATCAAAATTGGTGCAGGTGGCATAATGCTGCCTAATCATGCGCCTTTGGTTATTGCTGAGCAATTTGGCACGCTAGCTGAGTTATTTCCCAATCGCATAGAGCTTGGGCTGGGCAGAGCGCCAGGAACTGATATGGCAACGGCAAGAGCGCTTCGTCGAAACTTACAAAGCGATGTAGATAGCTACCCAGAAGACATTCAGGAACTTCAGCATTACCTGGGCACACCTAAAGAGGGGCAGCCAATTGTTGCAGTACCTGGTGCCAATACACAGGTGCCCTTGTGGTTACTTGGTTCTAGCTTGTACAGTGCCCAGGTGGCGGCAAAAATGGGGCTGCCTTATTCATTTGCTTCCCACTTCGCACCCGATGCGCTATTTGATGCCCTTCATGTGTATCGCAACATGTTTAAACCTTCGTCCCAATTATCAGCACCCAAGGCCATGGCAGGTGTAATGGTGGTTATTGCTGAAACCGATGAAGAGGCAGAATTGTTATTCACGTCGGTGAAGCAGCAGTTTATGAACATGCGACGTGGTCTTAACAAGCCTTTTGCTAAACCTATGCCTAACTTTGACGAATATTGCACGGCGACAGATGAGGCCATGTTATCTAGTGTGTTGAGATATGCCTTGGTTGGCTCGAAAGAAACCGTGCGAAGCAAGCTCGCTGAATTTATCGAGGCAACAGATATTGATGAGATTATTGTGTCTATGCCAATTTACGATATAGAAGCGCGCTTATTTAGCGTTAAAGCGTTCGCAGACATCGCATCCTAGCACCTAAAAAGTTATGACCAGTTTTACGTATCTGGTCATAACTTCTTCTATGCAATGCGCAAGAATAACTTTATGATATACAATGGTATGTGTATTTTCATTTTGGTGTTGCAGGTTTACAGTCATGCTTAAGGTCTGGTTTTTCTTTGCTCTTGCGTTTCTCGCATCGAGCCTAAGCTCTGCACATGCGAAAGAAGCACTGGACCTTGTCATTATTGAAACGCTCCCCGTACCTATTGTTGCTGAATCGCGAGGCGAATTTGAGAAAGAGCTCATTCGAATTATGCCCGAGCACGATATCAACATAACTACATATAACGCTGAAGGCTCTGAGATTCGCGCTAAAGAAATACTTGACGAACTAGCGCAAGAGTCCAAACCTGATCTCATTGTGTCTGTCGCTACCTTAGCTACTCGTGCACTAAATGCTGCTGAAGAATTTTTTGAAACGCCAAAACTCTTTATGGTGGTTTCCGCTCCCGTTGAGGAAGGCATTGTTCCTGCCATCGGCGCTGTGAGTAAACGTAATATGACGGGCGAGTCACACGTACTCGATGCTAAGGTAAAGCTTGATATGTTGGACGGCGTGCTTAGAGCATCAAATCCCGAAACGCCATTTACGATAGGTTTAGTGCATTCTACCTATCCCTCATCAAGTAACCTGGTCAACCAATTACTAGCGTTAGACAGTGAGTATGAGAATATAAACTTAGTCGCAGTCAGTACGCCTTATTTAGAAGGCGATGACGGACTTGTTGAAATGACGGATAGTATTGTGGCTAGCTTGGATCAAAAGAGCGCAGAACTGGACGGTTATTGGTTGTCATCAGGTCCCTTAGCAGAAGCCAAAGGGTTAGTTAAAAAGGTTAACGAGAAAACGGGATTACTCCCTTTATTCGCTGAAAGTATTTCATCAGTTAAAAAAGGCGCGCTTATTGGTGTGGTATCTGAACCGGCTAGTATTGGAAAATCAGCGGCAAGAAAAGCAAAACTGATACTTCAGAGAAAATCGGCGAGAGACATTCCCGTTGGCAAAATGGACACGTACACTGTTGCAGTAAATGTAACTACGGCAATTAAATTACAATTGCCCATTCCATCAAGTTACTTAAAACTCTCGAAAGAGCATGTGTATCAATAAGGCCTAATTAGAAGTTAGTATGCGGATCAAATCAAAACTGCTAGTTATCTACATTCCAATTTTGTTAATTGGCATGGCACTTACTGGGTATTGGGCTTATTTAACAGCGTACGACTCGGTGCGCGAAAGGGAATATCAGCTTCTTACTCAAACTCTCACATTAAACGTGTTAGAGATCATTGATGAGAGACGAGAACTGCTCATTGAATCAGGCCTAGAAAATGTTCCCGTTTTTCGCGAGGCTTATCAAAAAGAAGTTTTTGAAGAGCTAAAGTCGCTACAGCAAGCAACAGATCGGCACTTTGCCATTAGCGATAAAAGTACAGGTACCGTCATATTTAGTACTACTGAAGGTGACGTTGTACTGAATGCAGAAAACGCTAACAGGGCGACAATAGCTAACAGGCGCGTAGCCTATGGCGAGTCGAATGTTAATGATATGGATGTGTTGTTTGCTTGTTCTGAATTCACACCTTGGAACTGGAAGGTTACGGTTCTACAACCCGCCGAACCCTTGCAATCCTCGCTGTTCACTATAGCGTGGCTAACCTTTTTGGTAACGCTGTTTGCTGTAGTTATCGTCAGCTTACTAATGGGTAAGGTAACCCAGGTGTTCGTTGTCTCTCCCATTGAGAAAATCAAATCAGCGGCAAGTCGCATCGCCGTTGACCATAAGAGGGTCAACATAGACTTAGCGCAAAATGATGAGCTAGGAAGTTTAGCGCGCGATGTTGAAGCCATGTCTGGTGAAATTGAGGAATATGTCGCGCAAGCCCAGCAGGCAAATCGCGCGAAAACAGATTTTCTTGCGGTAATGAGTCATGAAATTCGTACGCCACTAAACGGAATTCAAGGCTTAGCAACACTACTTTTAAATACTCAACTTTCAGATAAACAGCATCAGTATGCCAGCGATTTGAAATCATCAGCATCTATTCTTGCTACCGTTATAAATGACGTATTAGATCTCTCTAAAATTGAGTCGGGTATGTCGGAAATTGACGTGACAGAGTTCGATCTCGATTCAATGCTGAACGACCTTATAACGTTGTTAGGCACAAACGCTAGTGCTAACAGTACCCGGTTAGTTTATAAGAGTAAGAACTTAGAGTCTGTGGCGGTAACTAGCGATATTACTAAACTACGCCAAATTATTATTAATTTGGTAAGCAACGCTATTAAGTTTACCCACAAAGGAACGGTGAGTATCTCGGCTAAACTTAAACAGCCTTCAACAGAAACTAAGGGTGATAACCGTTTAGTTATTGCGGTTAAAGATACAGGCATTGGTATTGAGCCAGACAGGCTAGAGCATATATTTGATAAATTTACGCAGTCGGATTCTTCTATAACGCGGAAATATGGCGGTACTGGGCTTGGTCTCGCTATTGCCAAGCAGCTAGCTCAGATACTCGGGGGCGATATAAAAGTCGTCAGCAAAGTGGGCGAAGGCTCATGCTTTACCGTTACTGCGAATGTTCAATCTCGACTTATGTCAGATTCATCAATTGAATCTTCCTCTGCTCGCAAAGCAAATGGCGCCAGCCTACCATCAGGCCTTAAAGTGCTATTAGCTGAAGATAATGCAATTAACGCAGTGGTAGCACAGGCACTATTAGAGCAGCTTAAGTGTGACGTTGAACACGTGGATAACGGATTAAAAGCCGCTGCACGTGTTGAAGAAGGCGGTATTGATGTGGTTTTCATGGATGTTCACATGCCTGTTATGGATGGAATTGAAGCGACGAAACGCATCAGAAAGCTGAACGGTGAGCTCAGCAAAACGCCTGTTATCGGTCTCACCGCAGAAGCATTTAAAGAGCGCCATATCACATTTAAGCAGGCGGGAATGGACAACATAGTCACAAAGCCTGTCACCGTTGAAGCCCTGCAAGAAAGTTTGTTAAAACTGGCGCTTAGCCAAGAAGTCACTGATAATAGTTAAGCAACGCTGTGTCAATGTGTTGCGTTTGTACAGCCAGTAGTGGCTGCCACCACTTGGCTGTATTGAAATACTTATACAGGACTTTATTTATCAAGGTGACGCGTGCAAATCCACAGACCCAGTGAACAACGCAGGCTAAGAATAGCTCTTATTATTGGCGCTGTTCTGGTACTTGTATTCATGGCAGCTGATCTAGTGCTATTGCCTAGCAGTATGTACGAACTGTATACCTTCGACCGTCTACTTCTTCAATTCCCTATTATACTCATCGTTGTTGTACTGTCTTTTTGGCGCGAATTTATGCGGTATCGAGCGTACATATTTGCTGGCCTGCTTATTGCGCTTTCCTACAGCAACTATTGGTTAATATGGGTTTGCTGGGAAGAGCACAACTTTATTTTTCCTTACGAAGGCACCATCCTCTATGCATTCTTTTGTGTATTCGCGTTGGGTATTCCATTTAAGTTAGCAGCCTCAGCTAATGTCATTAATATCTTGGGTTTTTTAGGGTTAATGTGGCTAGCGCCGGTTTATGGAGACAGGGTTCCCATTTCAGCAGCTTTTGTATCAGGGTCACTATTTATATGCGTGTATGCTCGTTATAGGCTCGATCGTAGTGTACGCATGCTCAAAGAAACTAACGACCGCTTATTAAAGCTTAGCAAGTTCGACCCGTTATCTGACTTACTCAATCGACGGGCTCTGCGAGATCAAAGTGAAAAGCTGTTGGCCTTAAGTAAGCGCCATGACGTGTCGATGGCTGTATTAATGCTCGACCTAGATGACTTCAAAAAATACAACGATAGTTTTGGGCATCAGCAGGGTGATGAAGCAATAAAAGAACAAGCGCGTATTATGAAGCAAGTATTTAAACGGGAAACTGATATTTTGGGCCGCTACGGTGGTGAAGAATTCATTGTTGTTTTAAGCGATATCAGTAAAGAACAGGTTGAAAAGCATGCACAAACACTATTGGATAAATGGAAGCTTGCTCAATTAAAACATGCCGAGGGAGCAAAGCACCCTTTCATGAGCTGCTCAATTGGTGTTGCTTACGCCAGTAAAGTTAGTGAAATATCCATTGATTGGCTTATTGATGAAGCCGATAAAGTGCTTTATGAAGCTAAAGAAAAAGGTAAAGCACAGTATGTGGTAACAGAAGCACAGTGCTAGCGTTAACACTGTGCTCTTAATTAAAACTGTACTCTTCGTTTAAGAAATTACAGCTTAAGTATCATTTTTCCGGTGTTTTTACCTTCAAACAGCATATTTAAGCCTTTTTCGGCGTTATCTAAACCTTCAATGGTATGCGCACGGTACTTTATCTTTCCTTGCTGCACATAAGGTGTGAGTTTTTCTAAAAGCTTTGGAATTTCATCCCAATGGTCTGGCATCGCAAACCCACGAATATTAATGCGCTTCTTAATTAACGGGATCCAATTAGGACCTGGTGACGGCTCTTCTGATTGATAATCGGCAATCATTCCACACACAACAATACGACCATGGGCATTCATTCTGTTGAATATATGGTGCTGGATAGGTCCACCCGTATTTTCATAAAATACATCAATTTTATCTGGCGTGAGCTCTGCCAGTTTTTCTTCTAAGTCGTCAGTTTTATAATTAATTGCACCGTCAAAACCTAGCTCGTTAACAATCCAGTCGGCCTTATCGTCACTGCCCACAACGCCGATTACACGAAGCCCGTCTGCTTTTGCTAACTGACCCACAATAGAACCTACAGAGCCTGCTGCACCTGTGACAATAAGTGTTTCGCCTTCCTTGGGCTCGCCAAAGTTATAAAGGCCTGTGGTGGCAGTTAAACCTGGTAGCGCAAATACACAAAGTGCCATTTCTTCAGTAACACCTTGCTGAAGCTTGTTAAAGCCTGAGCCATCGCTTAGCACATACTCACTCCAGCCAGTCATGCCCATAACCTTGTCGCCAACTGAAAAGTCTGGATTGTTAGACTCAACCACTTCGCCTACACCGCTAGAGCGCATAACATCGCCAAGCTCTACAGGAGGAATATAGCTTTCTCTGTCTTCACTCATCCAGCCTAGCATGGCAGGGTCTAAAGACATGTGGGTTTGCTTTACTAGAATTTGACCGTCTTTTGGCGTTGGTATTTCAAACTCTTTTGTTTCGAATAGATGAGGGCCAATTTTTCCATCCTCGGGACGCTTGACCAGCGTGATAGCTTTATATGTTGACATTGTATCCTCCTGTAACATGTGAAAGGTTTCTGGTGGTGTGCCTAATGATTTACCTTATGATTTGCCTAGTATTGAAACGCAATATGCATAGCTGAGATCACCCACCGATTGTAAAGATAGGGTGGGGCTTATTGTTATAAACACAACCAGCATGGGTTCGTGCCTATAAAATTGAGCGAAAAATGCAGTCGGTGACAATAGTTGCTGGTGAAAGTGTTAAATAATCGCGTTAACAATATCGTGATCTTTAGTTAACTTAACGTTATCAATGTTGTTTATAAATGCGTCGAAGTTGTAGCTAAAATTGTAAATAATGCGATAAAAGTGCGTAAATAACGTTTACTTGCATTGAACAAAACTACTCATATCCGTAGAATGCCTGCTGCAATTTTCCCCTATTACAACGAGTATCTTATGAAGCAACAGTTTTCTTTACGTGCCTCAGTTTGCTTAGCGCTTGCTACCTTAGCCTCTTCTTCTGCGCTAGCAGCTGGTTTCCAAGTTAATGAACACAGTGCAAACGGCCTAGGCCGTGCCATGGCAGGCCAAGCAGCCAAGCCAGAAAATGCCTCTATTTTAGCAACTAACCCTGCAGCAATTGGTGTATTTAAAGAAGCTGAATTCAGTGCGTCAGTAAGCTTTATCGATCCAAATGTAGATATTAATGGCACCGCAACTTACGCGTTGGGTGAGACTTCTCTTCCTACTGATGCAGCCTCTCTCTCTACTTCAGCAACAGAAGATGATATTGCCGATACTGCGTTCGTACCTGGATTTTTCTATACCACACCAATTAATGAAAAATTTTCCGCAGGTGTTGGTGTGTTTACTACTTATGGTCTTCGCTCTGATTACTCAGACGACTTTGAAGCTTTGCCATTTGCAGATGAAGCAGAAGTCAAAAGTGTAACTTTCAACCCTGCAATATCATACAAAGTAAACGAACAGCTTATGGTTGGTTTCGGACTGAACGCAACCTACGCCGAAGCTGAAATTGGTTCAGGGGTTTCTGAGTCTCTGTCATTTGCCTTCAGTGCACTGGGTTCTACTGTACCGGCAGGCGCTTCTCTTTTTAATCTAGAAGGAGACGATTGGGGTTACGGTTGGAACGCAGGAATATTCTGGCAGCCTACTGAAATGACTAATATCGCTCTTTCACATCGTGCAGAGACAAAACTTGAGCTAAGTGGTGAAGTATCTTCAGATTTGAGAGCAGCACTCAACCAAGATGGAAGCCTTGATTTGAATTTAGCTGCAATTACGGAGCTAGCCATCGATCAGAAGTTAAACGATCAGTGGTCTGTTCAAAGTAGTGTAACTTTCACTGATTGGAGCACTTTCCAAAAGCTTGAAGCTAATCTTGAAAGCGGTGATGATTTCCTTATCAAAGAAGAAAACTTCGACGATTCGTGGCGCGCATCTATCGGTGTTACCTACATCTTAAACGACGAGATTACTCTTCGCGCGGGCTATGCTTATGACGACGGCGTGGTATCGGTTGAAAACCGCTCACTAAGTATTCCAGATACCGACCGTCACTGGTTTTCTGGTGGTATGACTTACACCATGAGTGAAGACACCTCAATTGACCTTGCGTACGTATTTATTGATGGTCGTGAAGCGGACATTGATAAAAAGAGAACAATTGTTGAAGATGCAGTACCAGGCGCTGATTTTACTACCACATTTGTTGGTACTCAGTCAGCTACAGCACACATCCTAAGTGTTCAAATGAACACTCGCTTCTAAAACAAAGAAGTTAAGAGCAATAAAAAAAGGCAGCGTTTTTACGCTGCCTTTCTCGTCTAAGACATCATATTTCCCCGACTCATTTGCCACTAGTTGTTCATTAAATCTGAGCGAATAAATCTTGTAAGCAAGTTATCGCGGCGCTGATTTTGGCAGGCATAAGATCACGCTTCGGCGTAACCGCATAAACGGTATAGTCAGGCAATTCCCATTCTGTGAAAAGCTGCTTCATCTCACCTGATTTGAGTAAGTGTCTTACCTCTGGTTCAGGCAGTACGGCGTAGCCCAGATTATCTTGGGTAAGCTTAATCAACGTCTGCATTGAATTTACATCAATTCGCTGAGAATCTAATTCAAACTCGCCCTTGCTTTCATGCTTCATCACATAGTCTTCAATATGTCTGTGCACTATGTAGGCATGACCGTTTAACTCTTCTGGTGACGACAAGTTTTCACTAGCTAGTGGATGCACAGTGGAAACACATAGAATTCGCTCCCAAGTAGCAAGCTTTAAACTACTAAAATTAGTGTCAGAAACGGGAGCAAAGCAAAGAACAAGATCGGCGCTTGAAGCAATAATATCTTTAGGTTCGTCGGTAACAGTCAATGATATTGTGATTTTTGGAAATTCTTCGCACAGCTTCTTTAATGGTTCACTTAGTAAGCCGCCACCAAAACCTTCAGGTGCGATAATGTTGATTTTACCAGTAGGGTCGTCTTGAAGGCTTTCAATTTTCTGCTGAGCCAGTTCCGCAGTTTGCAGCATTTGCTTGCTGGTGTCGTAGTATATACGTCCGGCTTCAGTGAGACTTAAGCTTCGAGTGTTTCGGTTAAAAAGGCTAAGCCCAATATCATGTTCGAGCTTTCGTAACTGTTGGCTAATTGCAGAAACAGTCATGTGTAGCTCGCGGGCTGCAACACTCATGCTACCGCTATCTGTCACCGCAATAAAAACCTGAAGAGAGCGAAGTAATTTAGTATTCATGGCGCAGTTAAGTCCTTCTATTGGCCGAAATCTTGTAGGCCTATATTTGTAGCAAATTAACGACGTTAATGGGCGAATTTTACCTCAGTTAGACGTTAATGAGCGTTTTTAGCTGCGCTCTTTACTCAATACTTACATAAACAGTGCTTTCAAAATAAATTAAAGCCTTACGTAAGAATGAATCAAGGCGGCTAGAAAAATTAAAAGCTCTCTAGTCGCCGATTTGGGGGGCTAGTTAACGTCAACTCTGCGCTAACTAGTTTAGGGGGTAGATAATGAAATTACCGGATAGTTCTGACTAAGTTTATAGTGTTAGTTGCAAGTTTAACTTCAACCAGAAATACAATAAGCGCACTGATTAGAAACATCATTGCTAAAATGAATAGCACTATAATTGGCGTTTTCAAATCGACCACCCAGAGTGACCCGGAAAACAGCGCCATAATAACTGTACAAACCATAAGCCCTGAAGCGACACAAAGCCCAATTGCCCAGTTTATAACTTTAACCCTGCGCCACAGTACTTTTATTTCTTTTTTAGAGCGGTCGACAATATGTGGGTCTGACAAGGTATGAATTTGTCTTTCTGCAACTCTAACCCTATCTGATATTCGCCCCAACCGAGACGACATAACGTTTAGGAACCCCGCAATACCGGTAAGTAAAAATACAGGGGCCACAGCAAATTCGATAAGCTGTGAAAGACTCGGAATAAGTGTGTCCAATGATTCCTCCAGCGAACATGGTTTTGTTTTAGTGCAATGGTGTTTAACTAATTGCTTAACTTTTTCACAACGCGCTGCCTACGTATGTGCAGTATTTATGGCCGTGTGTAGTCATTAAGTAAGGTAACTACTCATTGCATTTACAAGGTTTTTAGCCAAGTTTATAGCAAAGGCAGCAAGGATTACGCCAAGGGTTTAATCACATAAATGGCTTAGTTGTCTGAACATTGCAATAGTTTATCGGTTTTTAACCCATTCTTTCTCTAATTAACGATACACTAGCCCTAATTGCTAAAACACATTTGTCATCATAAGGATAGATAATGCGCTTTGCCCCAAGCTTTCCACTTTCATTACTGACTACGGTACTATTGTCGTCTGCCGCTATCGCTCAAGAACCCAATGAAATAGAAAGGATAGAAACTACGTCTTCTCGTATACAGGGCAGTGTGAACGCTTCTGGCTACGCGGTATCGTCCATCTCAGAAGAAACCCTTTCACTGCTTTCATTTCAGCATATTCAAGAGTCGCTTAACTATATAGCGGGGGCAGGCGTACAGCGTGGTAACGGACAAGAGTATCTACCAGCCCTTCGTTCACCTGTATTAACCGGTGCAGGAGCATGCGGAGGCATTTTAGCAGCAGAAGACGGTATCCCGCTTCGAGCAGCAGGCTTTTGCAATATTAATGAGTTGTTTGAAGCCCATGGCGAGCTTGCTGAGCGTATAGACGTAATAAAAGGCCCGGCGTCAGCGCTTTATGGGTCTAATGCTATTCACGGTGTTATTAACGTAATCACGCCAGATACTACGCAAGGCGACGGCTTGCTAAGCGCTGATTATGGCTCCTACGGCTTTCATCGCATTAAGCTTAAAGAAGGAAAAGACTTCGGTAGTAGCGGTGTGGGTATTGCGGCTAGTGTAACTCGCGACACTGGCTACAGGGATGAAGAAGGCGTTGACCAAGAAAAAGTTTCGCTTCGCCACCGAATTGAGTGGGATAACTCGGTTATTACAAGCGGCCTTACCTATACCCATTTAGATCAGGAAACAGCTGGATACATAGTTGGGTTTGAAAGTTACAAAGACACGCAATTAGCGAAAAGCAACCCTAACCCAGAGGCGTTTCGAAAGGCAGAAAGTTTCAGGTTATGGAGTAAACTAGATACCACTTTTAATGGCGGTCACGCCCTTTCAATTACACCTTATGTGCGCAACCAAGATATGCGTTTTCGCATGCATTTTCTGCCTGGAAAGCCTCTTGAAACAAATGCCCAGCAAGGGTTTGGTGTACTGTCCCAATTCAACTACGTTATCAATGACAGCCTAAGCGCAGATGTGGGGGTAGACGTTGAATATACTGAAGGTGAGCTCACACAATCTCAAGACAGCGTTACCGAAGGGTCTGCGTTCTTGGTGGAAACCATACCCGTAGGTAAACACTATGATTATGATGTAGATGCTAGCTTACTCGCGCCGTTCTTTACTTTTAACTGGCAAGCAGAACGTTGGGCTATTTCTGCTGGCGGGCGTTTTGAATCCATGAAATACGACTACACCAATAATATGAACGTAGGTCGTGTACGTGAAGATGGCACCGAGTGTGGGTTTGGCGGCTGTAGATATTCAAGACCTGCAGACAGTGAAAACAATTTTGATAATTTCAGCCCAAAACTCTCGGTCCGCTATCAATTAAATGAGCAAACTCAGTTGTTTGGGGGTGTTGCAAGAGGGTATCGCGCTCCTCAGGCTACCGAACTGTATCGTTTACAGCGCGGGCAACTTGTAACGGATCTCGATTCTGTAACCGCTGACAATATTGAGGTGGGCATAACTGGCGTGGTGTCTGACGGTAGCTATACGCTAAGCCTTTACAGCCTGCAAAAAGACAATGTTATCTACCGCGACAGCGACTTTTTCAATGTGAGTAACGGCAAAACCTGGCATAGAGGAGTAGAGCTAGCTTTTGACCAAAAGCTAAGCGAGGCGCTGCGCTTAGACTTTGCTGGTACGTACGCAAGGCACACTTATGAACACAGTCAACTTTCAGGTGAGCAAGACATCAAAGGCAATGATATCGACACTGCGCCCAAGCTTCAGTTTAACGCTCGCTTAAGCTTTGATGTGTCGAAATCGATACAAACTCAATTAGAGTGGCAGCATGTTGGACGCTATTTTAGCGACGCTGAAAACCTAAACGAGTACGAAGGGCATGATTTAGTGCATGCTCGCGTGAGTTACAGTGTGAGTGACGATATTACGCTATATGCCCGGGTGAATAACCTATTTGATACGGACTACGCTGAGCGCGCTGATTTTACCAGTTTCACTGGGCCGCGTTATTTTCCTGGGCGCCCTCGGAACTACATGATTACGGCGTCCTTTGCCTTATAAATTTAAATAGATATATGTAATAGATAACTATTAGTCCCAAAAATACAGACTATTGCCGTGATCCGCTTGTACCCCACGAGCTTCAGGCGTAGTCTGTAGCCATCAGCATGGGTTTCAGTCATGCCATGTATAGCGCTTTTAACGGTAAGGCGGTATAGGTGGAATGATTGTTAATAGGTATACCCATGCAAAAAATAGTAATTGTTGGTGGCGGTGCTGGTGGTCTTGAATTAGCCAGTCGCTTAAGCCGCACCCTCGGGAGAAAGAAACAAGCCGAAATTACCCTTGTCGACCGCAGTCGAACCCATATCTGGAAGCCGCTCTTACATGAAGTGGCAGCCGGTGTAATTGATAAACATTCAGACGGTGTGGACTACGCAATTCACGCTGCGGCTCATCACTATCGTTTCCAATTAGGTGAAATGTGCTCGCTTAATGCGCAAGCGCAAACCATAACCTTGTCCCCTTTAATTGACGAAGAAGGTACACAGGTTTTACCTGAGCGGGAAATACAATACGACCAACTCGTATTAGCCATAGGCAGTGTGAGTAACGACTTTGGTACTCCAGGGGTTGCAGAGCATTGCTACTTCTTAGATTCACTTAGGCAGGCTGAACGCTTTCATAGAGCGCTTCTTAATCAGCTTATCCGAATCAATCAACAAGAAGACAAAGACGCCAAAATTAAAGTGGCTATTGTTGGTGCGGGGGCAACGGGCACTGAGCTGGCAGCTCAGCTTCACCATGTAGCGAATTTGTCGAAGGCTTATGGCATGCCAGAGATGTCTGCTTCTCGCCTAAAAATTTCTATAGTGGAAGCGGGCGATCGAATTTTACCGGCACTGCCGGAGCGTATTGCGAACTCTGCAAGAAAAGCGCTGCATAAGCTGGGTGTAGATATAAAAGAACAGACCATGGTCGCTGAAGCCGATGCTAAAGGGTTAATCACCAAAGACGGTGGACGGATAGACGCTGATTTAATGGTGTGGGCTGCAGGCGTTAAAGCGCCAGACTTCATAACAAAGCTTGAGCTTTTTGAAACAAATAGAGCGAACCAGATCCTTGTTGATAAGCAGCTTCGCAGTACAACGCAGCAAAACATCTGGGTGTTGGGTGATTGCTGTGGCTTCCAGCAAGAAAATGGTAAGTGGGTGCCGCCTCGGGCGCAGTCGGCTCACCAAATGGCAGATATTGTTGCACATAATATAACGTCGCTATTTACCCAAAAAGACACGAAAGACTTTACCTATAAAGATTATGGGTCGCTGGTTCATTTAAGTAAGTACAGCACGGTCGGAAGCTTAATGGGCTCGTTATCTAACAGTAGTATGTTTATTGAAGGGCGCTTAGCTAAGCTGGTATACGTCTCTTTGTATAATATGCACCAATTTGCGGTACACGGGAAAATCAAAGGCGCCCTAAAGCTCCTTGTCAAAAAATTAAGTCAGGCCATCAGTCCTAAGCTAAAGCTTCACTAATCGCCGACATACAAGAAAGCCCCGAAGTTGGGGCTTTTTTAATACTCATTTTACTTCAATCGCTTTTCCAAAAAACCGTTCGAGCGTCTAGTCTGTAAAAAAGCATCGTTTAATGGTCGATAAAATACGCTAAACCCCTCTACTAAATGCGTTAAATACTCTTATAGTTTAAATAGGAAGTTTGAGAAATAGCTTCTAGCTTTACCTTGTTTTATTGGTTGAGGACGTACCCTTTGCGCGTGTCATACGTATTGCTGGCTTTTATGTTGCCAGCGCTATTTTCATCACTGATTACCGTCTCTGTTTCGGGAGAGGAAAGAAGTGTTCGAAATATGGCGAGCCAAGGGAATAGCGCCAGTGAGCTTTCAACCCTTATTAGCAACTGTGAAAGCGGTACTTATGAAATATCTGATGATGATATTGATGATGGCCTTCCAGTATTTAATATTATCAACAGCGTTGAGAAATATCGCTTTTCGGCCAAGTCAACAGTTGATACAAACGCCTCTAACAAGCTGCGCGCTAACATCATTCGAGGACCGCCTTCTTTCACTTAATCACTTAAAAAACTTATTTTTTTACTTTTGATTAGGAGAAAGGTATGCACGCCTTACATCTATATAAAACCGAATCTATCGATACACTGGCATGGCCGGTCGTTGAAAACACCATTACCGTTAATTCATCTGCCATGGCTGTTTTCACAGACTTTAAGCAGCACCTACCACATGTTCTAGATGCCCGAACACCCGCGACAAAAGTAGAGTCGATTATGCGTCAATCTCATGTTCGTATGATGCTGGTGGTGAACAGTGAAAATCGTTTCATTGGGATTATTACCAGTCATGATGTAGGTGAACAGCAAATCATACAACGTTTAAGCGAGCTTAAAGTTAAACGCGAAGAATTAACGGTTCACGATTTTACGCGCCCTAAAACGTCGCTCATGTCTTTTGACTATACAGAGCTAACGCATTCATCGGTGGGGGATGTGATAGAGACGCTTAAAGATTATGGGCAACATCACTGCTTGGTGATGGACAGAGACAGTCACGAAGTTCGGGGTGTTATCAGTGTGAGTGATATTGCTAGAGAGCTGCGCTTGCCGCTAGATATTCAAGGGCGCCCTACATTTGCAGAACTAATCACTATTCTTGCTGCGTAAATTTTAATTATCCATTGTTAGCCCACTCTTTTACTACGTGTTGTATAAACAGCACGTAGTAAACCTTGCCTCAATTATCGGTCGCAACTTTTTTGTCTTTCGCGAAATTGGTACACATTTCGCAAAATATCGCATAGTTAGCAAAACATCTTGTTGAGATTGTTTGATGAAACGAGGCGAAATTATGAATAGATCACCATTCCCTACCAGTGTAGTAACCAAAGCATTCACTTGGGCTTATCAAGAACTTGGTTTAAATATCAAGCAAGCCTCTGAAATAATGGGTATTTCTCCTTCGTCACTGGCACAAACCACATTGCTTGGTTTTGAAAGCGGTACCGCAGAGTATCGCAAGCAACTTGCATTTATTCGTATGTATCATTTACTCATTTCATTGTCAGAAGGGGACAGTGAACAAATGAAAACTTGGTTTAGTAGCTACAATATTACGCTTGAATCGAGTCCTCTTGAAATGTGTAAGGAATATGATGGTATTGAGCGAGTAGCTGACCAGTTGCGTAAATTGAAACAGTCTGAAACTGGTAGAGGAAGCGCACTGACTGTTGTTGAGTTCTCTCACAATGCTAACACTTCAAAAATGGGCGCTATGCTTCATTAGTCTACCTGTCGCGATTTACTGTCAATCTCGATAATAAAGTCTGCACAGGTTTGCGCCTGAGTGATAGGTATCATGTGCCCTGCGTCAGGAATTACTTTCTGTACAGCCGAGTCTATTGCCGAAGTGACAGCTTCAATATGCTCATTTGGGTTTAAAATTGTGTCTTTTTCTCCATATAAGACGCCTACAGGACATTGAATTTTACCGTAGGATGACTGCTGTCTATGCAAACTGCCTTGTGCTGAAACAGTATCTCGGCTTCCTTCATAAAAACTGCGAGAATGAAGCGCAAGCAACCCGCCTCCTTCAACAGCGAATGAGATAGACACAGGTTCTGGATGAAAAATCTGCGCAACTTGTTTTCTACCGAGCTTTGACCTTAATGGGCTGGCAATGGTTTTAGCTACACTATTGCGCACAAATTCGTTGGGTATGTAAAGTATTGAAAGTGGGCCGGCACCGCCTTTAAGTGGCGTGGTCAATGGGCAAAGCAATGATACAGATTCAATGACGTTAGGTGCATCAATCGCCATTCTTAATGCAATACCGCCGCCCATTGAGTGACCCGCAATACTCGCTTTTTCAATGCCTTCTTTTTTCATCCATTCTAATAACATTTTACTTTGCTGCTCAAAGCTGGCTGATGTGTTTTTATATCGGCTAGAAAAACCGCTACCGGGGCGGTCAACAGAATAAACCGTGTAGCGCTGCGCGAGGGTTTTGGCTAATTCATTAAAATTGTTACTATTGCCCAGTAAACCGTGGATGAGTACAAGTGATGGCCCATTTCCTTGTTTCTGCCAGTGAATAATTCCTCCCTCGACAGGAGTAAGTTTTCCCGAGGGCCTAAACGATGACTCTATGCTGCTATCCATTTTTGCAGTAAACCAAATAAGACCTACAAAGATACAAATAACGATAAGTAAAGTAGTCAGCATGTTGTGTTTCCAAGGTAGGGGAGAAATTAACCTATCGGGTTACCTTTTAACGGTCAAGTAAGCGATGAGTTATAGTCGCAAGTCATTAGCGTCATGAAGACGCAGGAAAAATAATACGCCATGCCACTAAAAATATAGGAACTGATATGGAATTACCGATAACTCGCTCTATTTCGATAGATGAGGGCGAGGCCGATCTTCAGGCTATTCGCGCTCAAGGTAGCGGCGGGCAAAACGTTAATAAGGTAAGTAGCGCAATACATCTGCGATTTGATATCAATAAGTCGACGTTACCCGATAAGCTTAAAGCCAAATTACTGAATGCAAAAGATAGTCGCGTTACTAACGAAGGCGTTTTTGTACTTAAAGCACAAAATTTTCGCACTCAAGAACAAAATAGAGAAGATGCATTAGCGCGTCTTGTCGCGTGGATAAAGGCGGCAACCGTAGAACAAAAGCCGCGTATAAAAACTAAGGTAAGCCGAGCAGCTAAAGCCCGTCGTTTAGATGTAAAAAAACAACAGGGCGCGAAAAAATCTATGCGTAAGAAAGTGGAATTTTAAGCAAAACTAATCTAAAGTATAAAGCCTGTTAGATGTCATTTCGCAAGACAACGGAAAATTCTTACAATAACAAATGAATGTGTCTTGTGCTTGTGCTAATTATTGGAACTTAGGGAAGCATACAAAGTGACGCGTTCGAACGTAATTCCTATGGTGCTATTTGCAGCCATAGTAGTTTCGCTTGGGATTAATACACCGCAAGCCGCAAACGAGATTATTGCTCGTTTGTTTAATAAATCTATTTCTAATACCGAACTACAGCCTTCACAGGCGGATATTGATCGTTTTCAGTCTATTCTCACCGACAAGTCAGAAAAAGAAGTACGCGATATTTTGGCGCAACGAGCGCTTGGTAATAAAATTACCGAATCTGTACTGTCGGATTTCGCAAATAGAAACGCCATAGAGCCTAACGACAGCGAAATTCAGTCTGCTTATTCCGTTATTAAGCTATGGACCGTTGACTTAGATAGTGATGGCACTTATCAAGATGAAGAACTAGAGCGATACCGTCTTGCAATGGCTGAAGGTATGGCAAAAAGCTGGAAAGTATCTAAAGCGCTGTATGAAGCCTATGGCGGTGATGTGGTGTTTCAACAGGATAATCCTTTAACACCTGTAGGTGCCTACCAAAAACTGTTTGAGCAGTATCGAGAACAAGGTGAGTTTGTCATTTACGACCCTGTCTTCAAAGCCGCGTTTTGGAGTTCGGTAAAAATGAAATATGCTAAAACCTACGACCCCGAAAATATAGATTACTCTCTTCCCTGGTGGGAAAAGAGCATGACTGCTTCAGAAAAATAGCTTTGAGAAAGCCCTGTTTTTACAGGGCTTTTTTTGTTCTTCGCAAAAAAGTATCTCCCACAAAGGAATAAAACCTTTCGACTAATCGTTATCTCAGTGTCCTTTATGAAAAACGGAGATAATCGGATGAAAAAGTTAAATACTGCAATTGCATTGGCTTTAGGTATGGCGTCAACGTCAGTGTTGGCTCAAGAAGCAACCTTTTCGGCAAATACTTCAGCTAATGCTTCAACGTCAACATCGGTTTCTGTAACAAACGGTGCAAACACGCAATCTGCTGCGCAATCAAGTATGCAGACATCGGCACAAGGCGAAACAGTTACACAAAGCCAAATGTCTAACGAAAGTTCAGCTAACGCTAGTGGGCAGCTATCGATAAGCCAAGCAGGTAATGACTTATCAAGCGGACAAGAATTGAATCAAGCCCCTGAAGCCGGTAACGAAGCCAATACTGAAGACGGCACCGAAGGCAGCTCAGATCAAGCCGCGGCAGGTGAACTAGCACAAACGACTACTTCAAACACTAGCTTCTTAGTGAATAGCGCTCAAGAGTTGTCTACAAGCGTCGCATCTTCACTGGTTTCTAACTCGCAAGCTTCTCTTGAAGGCGTTGTTTTAGCGACATCAGACACGGCGAATACAATGACAGCATCGGTGGCAGGAACGCTTACGGGCAACGTATCTGGTTCAACATCAGTTCTTCCGTCAGCGTTAGGCACTGTTGAACCGAATTCAGAACCAGAAGGAGAAGTAGAAAACACTGCAGCAAGCATGGCCTCTGGAACCGTTCAAAACTCAGTAGAGGGTACCGTGAACAGCACGGTAACGGGTTCGGTAACCAATACTGTAACTGGCACTGTCGCTACCGCTGTCGACGGGGCGATTGCTGCAACGGTAGCAAGCAATGTAGGCAGCACGGTCAAGAGCACGGTAGGAAATACGGTAGAGAGTACGGTAGAGGGCACGGTAGGAAATACGGTAGAGAGCACGGTAGCGAACACTGTAGAGAGCGCAGTAGAGGCATCGGTAGCAAACACTGTAGAGAACACAGTAAACGACAACGTCGCTTCAAATATCTCGGGTGCGTTGGGCCTTTAACCTATGGACCTAAAACGTTAGGGGGAGGGAGAGCACTCCCTCCTGACCTCCTCGCACGACCCATTCATAGCTGAAAACAGCGAGTTTCACTTTCTCTGTAGTAGGTAGCAATAATGAAAACCACACCATTTCAACGTTCACTCAAGAAAACTTTATTTACCCTGGATAGTCGCAAATGCATAGCTCTTGCTGCGGCTACCGCATTAATAGCCAGCAATACAGCCTATGCAAGCAACGACGGTCAGTCAAAAGTAACTAACGATGCAAGAAGTACAGGTGAAGAGAAGCAAGCTATCTCGTTTTCAGGCTCTGGTTATTTGGGCTATCGACATGACAGTAATGTAAGTGTCAGTGAGCTCGACACAAATTCAAATGTGGACGACAGTGCTGTACAGTCAAAAGCACTGCTAAAAGTTTCAGTGAAGCCCACGAACAAGTGGGAAAATGAGCTCTCAATAAGTCAGGCAGATACCCGTTACCAAACCCTCAGCGAGTTCGACCTTGGGCTTACCACTTTATCTGCAAGCACTAAGTATACGTTAGACTTTGCAAAACTAGGTGCGCATTACTATCACGCCAGCGCTACGCTTGAAGGGCGCGATTTTCTTACCTATCAACAATATGGTTTGTCTGCGGGGAAACTGTTAGGGCAGAGAACTTATTTACGCATTAGTAGCGACCTTATCGACAAGAAGTTTGAGAATAGGCCTGAGGGCGCGCCAATTCGAGATAGTGAAGCTGTTGCCGTACGCAGCGACCTGTTTTACTTTTTTGAAGGTGAAGACTTTTTTCAAATTGCGCTTAAATACCAAAATGAAGATGCGCAGGACAACGCGTTCGATTACGCAGGTAAGGGAATTGACCTTGCCTACACTTATCCATTTGCGGTGTTTAGTAAGCCGCTTAAACTCACGGTTGCTTACCAGCTAGATATGCGTGATTACGCTTCAGTCCAAGATTCAGGTATAGGTAGGGAAGACGACAGACACCTTGTCGAAATGAGCGCAGACTACGCCGTATACGAACATGTAGATATAAGGTTGTCTACTCAATACGGAGATTACGCATCGAGTGTAGATGGAGCGAACTATCAAGAAACTATTGCTGAATTAGGCATTAACGTTCATTTTTAGTGAGCGTTAATGTGAATATGAATACGGCTATATTTTTAAGGCAGTACGCCAAAGCCGAATACCTTGTCCCGCCCGGGGTTGCCAGCATCTAAAGCTATTTTCTTCATTTTTAACAAGGCGGCGTGTCTTTGTTGCTCTGTGCGGAAAAAACATGCGTACAGCGAAGTGGCACGAGGGGAAGCCATTGAGGTTCCTGTTTGCCTAACCGTTTTTCCACTAGGGTGTGCAGCATCAACCGATACGCCATATGCAGCGAAATCTACATAGTCACCTTGGTTGGCCCACCTGTATATTTCATGTAATTTATCCACTGCGGTTATGCCAAGTGTTTCTGGGTAGGCTGCGGGGTATAAGGGTAAAGATGCTGGCCCTTCATTACCTACAGCTGCAATAATTTGAATGCCGTTTCTATCTAGCTGTTTTATAACACGCGCTAAAATAGGGTTGTCGGGCCCTGCAATGCTCATATTTATGGCATCAACCTGCTGTGATGCTAAATAGTTAAGGCCTTCAATTAATGACATCAGTGTTGCTCCTTGGCTAACACTATTGCGTGAGTAAAATACACTAGCATTAAATACTTGGCTTGATTCAGGCAGTGACGCCGCTAATAGGCTCGCTACTGCTGTGCCGTGATCTGAGGAAAAGGCTACTGTATTTTCTTGGGACATTGGCTGCCCTATAACTTTTCCATCACCTTCCCTGCTCATATTACTATCTTTACTGGGCTCGCTCTTCTGACTTTGACCAACAATAAAAGAGGCTTGTGTTAGGCTAATATGCGACAGCATTGGGTGTGTAGGCACAACATGGGTATCAACCATTCCAATGCGCAAGGGTATCAAACAAGATTCAAATTTTTGCGATGATGCTTCTAACTTATGTGCAGACTCTGGTTTGCTTTTGTTCGTAGCCGCTTCGCTTTGCGATAAGTAAATATGATTTCGTCCTATTTGAGACTGCAGATTTCTGGGTAAACTGTTGCGAATATACGACACTTCATCCTTGTCCCCTGTTACCTTTACTTTATAAAGCCACTGAGAGAGTGCAGGTAAAAACTTTACCTCTAGTATTTCCATATTCGTGCCATTGAAATATGCTTTATCGGCTTCCTCACCTATAAAAAGCCACTCCTTTTCAACGGCAAGAAAACCATTTTCTAACCTAACTTCTTTGATAATTTTCTGCCCCGACGCAGATAATATAGTCGTGGCCGTAGGAGCTATAAATTGGGGGGCGGGGACCTTGCCAACAACACCTGAACCCAATGTAGATAGGTCTCTGGCGCCATCGACAGACGTTTGCACCTTTCGTCTTGCTTCCTCTCGAATGCTCTTCAATTCCGAGGGCGCTCTATCAATTATCGGGCGCACCGGTGAAACCACTTGATTCAATGTTCCTGTAAGTTGGGCTTGAGAGATAGAAGCTGCAAACAAACCTACTATCCCCACAAAGAGTGTGTACTTCATTTTGCTACCTTATTGAACATATGGGAGTAGTTCAGTGCCTTGAGAAGGAATGGCATAAATTGTGCCATGGTCATAAATAGAGTCTAAGACACTGCTGCCATTTTATGTAGTGACGAATAGAAAGAAGAAAAATTCCGCTGAGTGTTGAAGAAGGGCTGATAACCTAAATTTACAAAAGCTCGAAATAAATCGTTATTCAACGGAATAAAAATACTCGTGGCTCGTTAATAAAGTATTGATAACGGAAATCTTCACGAAGGTACATGAAAATGAAAGATGAGTTGACCGAACTCGTCCCGTCATTGCGAAAGTTTGCATATTCATTGACGGGTAACATACATGATGCTGATGATTTACTTCAGAACACGCTAGAACGGCTACTAAGTAAACCCATTCCTGAGCAAGTTACACTAATGGCATGGGCATTTAGAGTGTGTCGAAACTGCTGGATAGATGAATACAGGGCGAAGAAAGTGAGAACTAACGCTAGCGATACCCTTTCATATGAAGCGCAATCAGCAAATGACCATGTAGATATGGATGAAACGGTAACCCACTCTATGACATTGAAGCAGATTTCAAGCGCCATGGATGAACTGCCTTGTGAGCAAAGAGAAACCCTCTCTTTGGTGGCAGTACAGGGAATGAGTTATGCCGACGCATCTGAAGTTTTACAAGTGCCGGCAGGGACCATTATGAGCCGTCTTGCCAGAGCCAGAACGAAAATATCAAACTTACTAAACGGGCAAAATGAGGTGCTATCGTGATCTTATCTGACGAAAAACTCTCTGCTTTCTTAGATGGAGAGTTAGATGCTGGGGAAATGGATACGGTTCGCGAGGCGATAGCACATGACGTAATGGTTTCTGACCGTCTTGCTGCACTTGCAGAAGTAGACAGAGTAGTGAAAGTGGCTGCGGAAAAGGCGACTGCAGTTGCGCTCCCTAAAGAAATCGTCGCGCTTTTGAGTGATGACAGTCGCTTAAGTGAGAAAAGCGTAATACAGGGTCGTAGTGAACGTTTGAATGGGGAAAGCTCAGCAAACCAGGCCTCAGCAAATCAGAGTTCAGCGGTAAATGTGAGGCCGTTTCCTCGAAAAGTGAATGCCGCTGATGGCGCACGCGGTGAACAAACAAAGTGGAAAGGGCCATTTGCCATAGCTGCAAGTGTGGCGGTTTTTGCTGGTTTGGTATTCTTTAACCAACAAGGTGCTGATACTTCACAACCTTCACACTGGGCTAATGTATCGTCTGCGCTCGACAGTAATTTAAGTGGAGAGACTACCTCATTTGAATCCGGCGTAACGGTGACGCCTAAACTGTCTTTTTTAAACACTGACTTTAACTTTTGCCGTCAGGCGGAAGTGACGTCTCAAGATGAACTAAATGTAATGATTGCTTGTAAAGACAAGCAAGGCGGCTGGCAACTTGCGGCCAGCAAATTGGATGAGTTAGGCGCTAATACAGGTCAATATCAGACTGCTACGGGTGCCAAACTGTTAGAAGATAAGTTAGATATGATGATGGCGTCTGCGCCATTAAACCGAGAGCAAGAGAAAAACGCAATTGAAGCAACTTGGCTAGCTAAGAAAGCCGAAGGAGTAGATGATGAAAACTAAAATTATGTTAGTACTTGCGGTATTGATTATAACTGGCTGTGCAAGTCAACCTGATTATAGACAAGCAGATAAAGGCGGTTTTGGTTACAACGAAAGTAAGTTAAGTGATACCCAATACCGCGTACACTTTAAGGCGAAAGGAACCGATAAGGGTAAAGCCATGGACTATGCCATGTTGCGCGCAGCTGAGCTAACCCTACTGGAAGGTTATGACTGGTTTGTGGTTACCGACCGCGAAACCTTAGTAGACAAAGAAACGGTTCAAACCACTCCAACAGCGGGCTTTAGCCAGCGTTACGCCCGCGTCACTGACTGCGGTGTATTAACTTGCCGCACGTCTTATCACCCCACTAGCCAATTCGAAACCGGGGTTTTCGTGGGAGGCTCTCAAAAAAGTGAAATCGAGAGTATTTTGAGTATAGAGCTAGGTAAGGGGACTCGCCCTACTTCGGCAACCAGTTTTGACGCGAGAGAAGTACGTGAAAACCTACAGCCGAAGGTAGAAGAGTAAGTTATTTTAATTACTGATTTGAAAGCAAATAAAAGGGCCACAACACTGTGTTGTGGCCCTTTCATAATTTACTCTAACAAACGCTAATCTCTACTTAAAAACCGCTTTTGTTGAAGTGCCCTAAGGTAAATATGACTTATTAATTGAAGTATGCGTCTACTTCTTTTTCAGCCTCGTCACGGCTTTTGCCGTATTCCTGCTGAATCTTACCTACTAATTCTTCACGGCGACCGTCGATTACGTCTAGGTCATCATCGGTAAGCTTACCCCATTTCTGTTGTACCTTACCCTTCATTTCTTTCCAATTACCTTCAATACGATCATTGTTCATAACGTGCTCTCCTTATCCAAACAATTGGTTGAGAAAACTGACGAAAAAACTTGCCAGTTATATAAATATCAGCAAAGGACATTCCACAATATAGGTTGCTGATAATTATCAATATTATCTTAATGTGAAAGCGCCGAAGCAGCGTTTTTTATGCAGAATTTACAAACAATTGCAAACACTACAGAACAATGAGTAAGGCATTAGACTAAGGATTTAGCAAAGGCTTCACTATCCTGCCTCTTTTCTATTTTGTGCTGATCTTCGCTACGACCTTTTTTCCAATAGCTACTTATATACAAACTGTCGTGAGCGACAGTTTTTTCATCCCTAAGCCATGTGCGGATAGCTCGCATATCTGAAAATTCACACGCAACCCAAACTGAAGGGTTGCCTTCTAACCAATCTAGCTGTGTAAGGCTATGGGGCAAAGATTGTTCATAAACCCATTCCACCTTCACCCCTTCAGGCTTTTCAAGCTCAACTGCGTCTTGTTCATCTTGAATTTTAATTACTGCATAACCTTTAGTATGAGAGGGAAGAGTCGCAAGGTGATTTCTAATACTGGGTAGAGCAGTCATATCGCCTGCTAGCAGTACCCAGTCATAATGTTCGTTTAAGCCTTTGCTAGAGCCTGGACCTGCTAATGTAATAACGTCACCAGGTTTAGTACTTGTAGCCCACGCTGAAGCAGGCCCTGTTTTACCATTATCTGCGTGAATAACCATATCTAAAACCATTTCGGGTTTATCCGCATCAAAGTGAGCAACCGTATAAGTGCGCATTGCCACTTGGTCCATATCTGTAGGTTTGTTGAGCGGGTTTCCGTTTTTATCGAACATAAGCTTTACATAAGCACCCGCCGCTACGGCAGGGAAAGTGCGGAGATCTTCACCACCTAAAAAGACGCGCTGCATAGTAGGGGTTATACGAACAGATTGTGTCACAACAGCTTGGCGGGGTTGGGGTTTAGCCATTAGTTTCTCCTTAAAAATTTAAGGTGATTTTATTTGATAATAGTTCTCATTACCATTTCTTTAGTTGGAATGATAACGTTTGTTAAATTCTGTTTTTTAGATTAAAGGCAAGATATTTACAACACTGACTTCAATTGATAGATAAGCACAGCGAAGTAGGGCTTTAAAAAGGTACTAATTTGGAAAATAGGAGGCAAAAGAAAAGGGGCTAAAAAGCCCCTTAAAAAAACCACAACATAACTTGGAAAACACATTTACACACCACAAAGACGCACACTCAACGACTTCATGTATTAAGTAAGATAGCCCAATCCTGAAAAGGTTCCGCATTTTTAATAATAAATGGTAAAAAAATAAATACCTTTGAAAAACAATTATGAAACTACAGGTGCGCGCCTGTGATGCTAGTCTTTAAATCTTATTCGTGGCGGCTAGCTCTTTGCAACGCTACATAGACTACACAAGTGGTAACGGCAATTAGCACTGACGCTACAGCGAAAGGTAAGGCAATATTAACTTGGTATACCACTGCTGCAAGTGTCGGCCCTATAACATAGCCCATGGCGGTAGTGGCTGTAATTAACCCGGTAATGGTCGCTTGTTGGGAAGGCGCGCAGTAGGTTGTTGCCGCTGCAGCTAATGATGGGTAGGCCATACCCATACCTAGCCCCATCAAAGCCATGGCAAAATAAAGCACAAACAATGAGTGTTGAAGGAACAGTAACAGGTAGGCCAATCCCAATAGAGGAAGTGCCAGCGTGATCATTGTCTCTTTACTTATACGCCCTTTCTGTACCCAACCAAACTGTGCGGTGAGAGAGGCTGCGGCGCTGACCATCATTGCAAAACCCACCTGTCGAGCCGCTTCAACGGGCGTGTAATGATAAAAATCGATAAAAAAGAAGCCCAGCGATTGCTGCATCATTGCCATAGCGCAAAACACGCAAATACATGCAGCCACAAACACATACGGCACTTTGGTGGGGGCTTGATTGTCTTCGCTTATATGCACAGCCGTCTGTTGCTTAGATAAAGGCGGTAAAACTGGCAGCTTAAAATACACCAGTGCCAGTGCTAACAAGGTTAATAGAACAATACTGTAAAGCGGAGCTAATAAGCCGAAACCCACCAATAACCCTGCATAAGCTGGACCGACAATTTGCCCGACATTGCTTGCAGAGGTCACTTTACTAATAGCACTTACCCTAGCCTGCGGTGAACTTATAGCGACAGCGTAACCTACAGCAGAGGGTGGCGTTGCTGACATAACGGTAGATTGCAAACTGCGACTTATCAGTAGCGCTAGGAATAAGTTGGTACCACTGATAATGCCAGAAAACCCTGCCATCCACGCGCTAGCGAAGGCAAAGGTACCTAAGCTATAGCCAGTAAGTCCCACCATAAGTATTCGTCTGAACCCAGCGCGCTTTGCTACTTTGCTCCATACACTAGTTCCGAAAGCGAAAATAAGCGCGGAGCTCGACATGATTGTTGCTATATGAAACTCTGAAAGGCTGGCTTGGCGACCCATAGAAGGAAGCGTAGTTAGCATGACGCTTTGACCAACAGATGTCGCGAGCAATGCACAGAAGAGAACTTTAAAAACAACAGTAGATGCGGATGGCGATAGCACGCAAGTAGCTCTTTATTTAAGCGGCGGAAGTCTTGTTTATATTATCACAGTAGAGAATAAAAAAATGCCCGCCAAAGGCGGGCCAAAATCAGAGGTATGTAAAGGCCGGGATGGGCCTTTGAGGGGAGAGGAATGTCGTCGGGTGACAACTCACTAATAATATCGACGACATTACCAGTGTCCTCACTATGGTCTCGCTGAAGCAACACACATGTACTTCAACGAATCCAAATAGGGTCAACAGTCCTTTGCTGCACGAGACATCACTGTCAGTGCTTGCGATGTAGGTACTCAGTGCTTGTTCGCAATCCTTATGAAACAAGAGCCTTGCATCCTGCGAGTTTATCTAGGTTATCTTTTACCTAACCTCATCATCGACCAGCAATTTAACGAATGCTCTACAGATATCCTTCAATCTCAAACACTGACTCATCCTTTTATCCCTAGTGACCATTCCATATACTTCCTATGTCGTCACCTTCAGTCTTTGCTATTTACGTAATCTGGCCTCTCCGTCGCTAAAGCCATCCTGGCTACAAATTACGTTCTGCGTTTATCCGTTAGTCTAATGTATGCGTGAACTGTGCCAAATATTAAAAGATGTTCAGAGTTTATTTATGTTATTGAATTTTAGAAGGTTTTATGTTTTTTAAAGTTTTTGGGTTGTTATGTGAGCAGTCGAAAGAAATAGGACTATGTAGATTTTTCTCAGTAGCGTGTAGCGTTTTACAAACACGTCTAATGACGCTTAATTAACATTTTGCAAAGATAAACGTTTCTCGCATATTGCCCGTCTGTGATATGTTATAACGTGTTCATCAAATAATATCTTTAGGTTGTATTAGTGAAACTTTCTGTCACGCTTTCTGGCGTTAAATTCGGTTTAATTGCAGCGTTATTGGTTTTAACAAGTACGCTTAATCTAGCTTCGGCCGCCGTTTATGAAGAAATTGACTGGGTCGCCCTTATGCCTGAGGATGATTTGAGTGCGCTTTTAAACAGACCAGAATTTTTAAATGATATTGCTGACGGGTCTGCTGCCGACTCAATTGATGACTTTGCCTCGAAGCAGTTAGAAGATGAACAAGCACAACGATATCAACAAGCGTTAGTGTCAACACGGGTAATAGATGAATTTGATGGTAAAGCCATCCGCATCCCCGGATTTATTGTACCTTTAGAGCAAAATGAAGAACAAAAGGCCACTGCCTTTTTCGTCGTACCGTATTTTGGTGCTTGCTTACATATGCCGCCACCGCCGCCCAATCAAATTTTGTACGTTGAATACAAAGAAGGTGTCGCAGTAGAAAACTTGTACGACCCTTATTGGTTCGAAGGTACGGTCAAAATCGACAACCATGAAAGTGCACTGGGTACATCAGCCTATTCATTAGTGCTAGACAGCTTTACGCTGTACGAGGAGTAACTAACATGAAAAAGACGGTCGTTGCAGCCACTCTTTTATCAAGCTCAATAGTCTTTCATAGCAGCGCATGCGAACTGCACGCGGGTATGGGTAATATGCAGTTTGGTTTTCAGCATCCTATGATGCAGCAGCACCTAGCGGCAGCGAAAGAGCCACTTATCTCCCTTAATATCGATAGGAAGCATGAAGTGGCAAAGCTCGAAGCGTCTGCTGTACCTCTGCGATTTACCATTCCTTCGAACTATAAAGAAGTGAGTGTAGATGTAATGGCAAGCGACGGCGTAACGCTACTTTCGCCGCAGCGATTCGCCCTGGTCTCGGCTAAAGGTGAACAAGCTATTAGCTTTCAGGCAAAAGAAGAAGGCACCCACGAACTCGTACTAAAAGTGTATGCGCTTAAAAAGAATGTGCCAGTCACTTATACGCGCAAAGTAAAAATTTTAGCGAGTTAGGCGCTGAATGCACAAATGAAGCGCCCCTCTTTTGCTTTACTGGCTTTCTTTATTGCATTCGCCGCATTAGGTGCGTTCGTCGGTTTAGGGCTTAATGGCAAACTTAATGGCCTTATCGGATTTTTCAGCAGTAACGTTGTTATTTATCAAGACGGCACGCGGCTGCAAGAAACTCAACAGTATCAAGTTTTAACTTGGGATGCCTTGTTACCTGAAGCTGAAAAAACGTTACTGGGTAAAGCCCAGTCTAATCAGAATTCTCAACAAAATTTACCCCTTCATGAACAAGTATTTCAGTCTATTCAGCGTACGTTCGACGATGAGTATCAACAAGCGCTGATCTCAGTGAATACGGTTGATACATTTAACGGAGAGTATGTTGAGCTTAGCGGGTTCATTGTACCTGTTGAAGCTAATGCAGAGCGTGAAATAACGGCATTTTTCATTGTTCCATATTTTGGCGCATGTATTCACTATCCGCCGCCTCCGCCCAATCAAATTGTATTTGTTTCGCTAAATAATACCCATGAACAAGGCGGTATTAGCGGAATAGACATTCAGCAGGCTTATACATTCTCGGGTGAGTTTTCTACGGGGCTTTATGAAGACCCTCAAGGAACATCGGCTTACCTACTGGACGTAATAGAAATAAAGCCCTATTCAGGATTGGGAAATGGCGTTAACGATGGAAAAGCGGAATCTAAGAATGGCGCTTTCCATATAGAAAGCGACATTCGTTAATTTTATTTTTTCAATGTATTACCAAGAACCGTACATTGGGTTTGGCAGAATAAAAATCTCTGTACCAACTCGAGGCATTAGCGTCTCGACATTAGCAGACTCTTGGGTTACGCCGCCCACATCTTCAATATTGTCGCCAATTTGCATGATAATAGTGTGAGGCGCCGCCCACGTAGATGTGGCGTCTTTAGACGCATTTGAACATGCGATTTTACCTTGGGTAAGCTGCATTCTTCGCAAGTCTTTGTCATTAACCATACCTTCTAGTGCGACTGCTTCTTTATCTTCAGCAGTGCGGCCAACTACGCAGGTATTGCTGGTGGTCAGCGGTAAACCTTGTACCAAAAGGTTATTCCACGTGTGCTTATCAAGCGTTTTATCGCGATTAGTAATAAGCGCCACTTTTCCATTTCGCTCAACAACCTCGTTGATAAATTCAGCGACGCCGGGAACCAGTGTGGCCTCTTCACGCTTTACCCAGTCAGCCCAGCTTTTTGATGAATAACCTAAGCCGACACTCTCGCGCTCTTTTTGGTAAGTACTATTATCTAGCACGGTTTCATCAACATCCATGACTACAACGTCGCCTTCAGCAAAACGCGTTGGCAGTGCGGCAATAGCTTGGTTGTAAACAAAGCTTGAGAGGACAGGGTACTCTTTGCTACTGGTTTGATATATCACGGCGTTAGAAAGCGTATGCGCTTTTTCACCGGCCAGCGAAGTAGATGGTGTTGACGAGCATGCCGCGATAACTGATATCGCAGCGCTAATGCACGCTAGTTTGCTGATATCAGCGAATTTGTTTACAGATAACAAAGTTATTTTCCTTTTATCGTTTTTTCTGCTTGCGAATTTCAACGTACACAACCATGTATGATTTTATCGGTGAACTGGGCCTGATATTTCAGCGATAGCGTCGTGTGCATGCAGACTTTCTTGATGTTCTACTTTTACACGAAAATAGGTTGCTTGGTAATACGTACTGAACGCGGCATGTAGACGTCTTACCGAATCTTCAACGAACATTAGGTTTTCGGCATTGCGTTTCGCAAACGCTTGCTCATCTTTTCGCTTAACCGCGGTTTGAAGCGGTGTGCCCAGCGCGTTCTCTGCTAAATCGATAATACCAATAAAATCAGGAATATCTTTGTTAGCTAAGTCCAAAGTTATGTCGGCAAACGAGCGCTGCGCATGAGCCGTGGCAATGCTGGCTTCTTTAGAAGCAAGCCAAGCGCCCATTTCTTCTATAGTTGGTTGCTGCTCTTCAGGTTGCATTCCGGCAAATTGCTTGCTCTCAAATTGCTTGCTCTCAAATTGTTTTACAAAGGCTTCTGCCAATGCCTTGCGAGAAAGTGATGCTGAGCACGGGCACGTACTGGAATAAGGCACTCTTAGCTTGAGTTGCGCTTTGTAATGCTCTGATGAACGCATTACACACAGTGAAGTAGGGTAGGACTGATACCCTGACGTTTTACTAATAAGCGCTGGACGCGACACGGTTAGATCAAAATGCAAATTCAACTGCGCACTTTTACTCAGCCCATCTTGCGATTCGATAAGCGCGTTCATTAACGTGGTTAGTGCCGACTTGTGAAGGTCCTTATTGCTTAAGTACTGCTGTAGCAGGTTGTACAAACGAGACATGTGAATGCCTTTGGCGTTGGGATGATCTAAACTTACTGTTACATCCACCTTTGCCTGACTACTTAAGCGTTCTCCGCGTTTACCTAACACATGCAGGGGTATTGCAATGCCCTGCATCCCAACATTATCAATAACAGGAACTTGAGCAGTAGATTGCTCAGTAGTGACATCGGGTAGCACCGTGTCGCGATAATTGAAACTAGACAAAATTACCTCTGAATAAAACCTTAAAAACTGTTACATCGCAATACTTGTAGGTGTCGCTCAAAGAACACGCGTATATGAGGAAGTGATGAAACTAATAGGTGTGTGATTGTGCTCTCTCCCGCTCTTCGCAGGTAGAGCCCTGAGTAGCTTCTCTAAGGCGGTAATTGGCAATATGCGCACTGACAATAACAAATGAAGCGATTACAGTAATAATAACTTCACCATATTCGCCAAGCACCTCGTGCCCTAAACCTACCCATTCGACCAGCAGTGGGCTGCTTAATAATGTAAGACCAGTAGCGCCAGCTAACACCACCCATTTATTTTTATGATGTAAATAGCCTACTGAAAGCGCAAAGGCGCCAACAGGCAGTACAAAAAACAGCAATATTTGGTGGAATGTTTCATCATTAAGAATAGATACGCTTGCCAATGCCGGTATGGAAATCAATAGAATAGGCGTTAATAAACAATGGATGACGCAAAGCGATGAAAGGATCATAGCGATTCTGTCTGAAATGAGCTGCACTTTTGGCACTGCGCTGCTTCCTTGAGTTATTGAATTCATAGTACATTCCGAATATTGCTATGGCGCATGCTTCATTAATGAAACTTGCGCCTCAGAGTATAAAAATAATTAGTTGTTAATGGATAACATTGGCTGACGAGGGGTTATTTCCATAGCGCCTTGCCCTTTGTTTGTTACCCAAATAGTGTTGACATGCTGCAAGCTTGGCCAATGGGAAAACCCTGTCATTTCAATATTCTGCAAAGGTTTTTGGCAGCTAAGCAAGTACGCTACGCGAAAATCAGAATGGGTGTTGTGATGGGCGTCGCTTTCGTGTTCACTGTCATGCTCATCATGCTCATCATGCTCATCATGCTCATCATGCTCATCATGCTCATCATGCTCATCATGCTTGTCATGTTCATCATGCCCCTCGGCTATTTCCCAAGGGCTTTCAAGGGTGGTATCGAGCAATTCACACGTGTTGCTGAAGGTAAAAATGTCGTTGAAGCGCAGAAACAATTCCCGCATGTTCTGATAGCGTTTCTTTTCGTCAGCTGTGGTCGGTGTGTACTCAAACCCCAATACATCGGCAACAGGTAACTGCAGCACAAACTGCCATTCACTTCCCGCTTGTAGGATTTGTAGCTTCCCTTCGCCGTGAGTATGCGGCGCAGCATGAATAGTGCTTATACCCATTCCAGCCAAGTTCAATCCAACAAGAGCACCTACTTTAAGCAAAGCTGAAGAGGCGCGTAGCCCTTTTTGCGATCCTTTCCACTTAACCGAAATAGTTTTCATTTTTACCTCTTGCGTAAACGTTACAATATAACATACCATAAAAATAAAGTTGATACATTATCACATTACACAAAATCAGAGGTTAGAATAATGAAACTGTCTCGATTGGCGCTAGGCTTATCGCTTTTAGCGCCTGCGTCACTTTTTGCGTCTCCGTTAGTGCTGGCACAAACGCTTTCTGGCACGGTAACCAATGCAGCGGGCAAGCCTCTCGCCAATGCCACTGTTGAAATTGAGGCGCTAAAGAGGGTTACCAGCACCAACGAGCAGGGTGAGTTCAGTTTCTCTGACGTAAAGGACGGTGAGTATACGCTGCATATCTTTGCATCTGGTTTTGCTCATTTACATGAAGAGGCAACAGCGCAATCTAACTCTACAGGTGGCACAAACTTTGTACTAGCGCGAAGTGCTATTGAAGTGATTGATGTGCATGCCACACCTATGCACTTATCTGTCATGGAATCGGCTACGCCAGTAAGCGTGTTATCAGGTGAAACCTTACGACGTCAACAAGCGGCAACACTTGGCGATACGTTAGAGAAATTGCCAGGCGTACAATCTAACTTTCATGGCAACGTGGCAAGCACGCCAATAATTCGAGGCCTCAGCGGTCCACGGGTACTTATAACGCAAAACGGTTTGGATGTGAGCGATGTATCCCGCGTTGGCCCAGACCATGCGGTAGCGAGTGAAGCCTCAACCGCTAACCAAATTGAAGTGCTGCGAGGACCTGCCACCCTGTTCTTTGGAAGTGGCGCAATAGGCGGTGTGGTTAACGTAGTTGACCAACGCGTGCCTACCTCCACTGAAACACGCGGGGAATTTTTACTAGAAACCCAAACCGTTAACGATCAGAAGCTTGCATCGTTTAACGTGACCACTGGCGTTGACAACATAGCCTTCTATGCTGACGGTTTTTATCGCGACTCAAATGACTATGAAACCCCAATGGCGCCTGATATTGACGAACCGGATGGCGAGCATGTAGTTGAGAACAGTAATGAAGAATCCCACGGGTTAACGTTAGGTACCAGTTACTTATTTGACCAAGGTTATGTTGGTGTGGCGGTAGAAAGGTTCGAACGAGAGTACGGCGTGCCTGGGCATAGCCATGGTGATGACTCATCAGTATTTGCTGATCTTGAGCAGACTAAGTACCAACTTCTTGGCGAATACAACTTTACTAATGACTTTTTGCAAAGTGTTCACTTTAGAGCGGGCTATACCGATTACGAACACGCTGAAGTAGAAAGTGGTTTAGTCGGTACTACGTTCAGCAATGAAACAGAAGAACTTCGCGTTGAGCTATTGCACAAACCCATGGCCGGCTGGCGTGGCGGTGTAAGTCTTCACTACAAAGGCGCGGACGTTTCGGCGCAAGGTGAAGAAGCCTTCACACCTCCTTCAGAAATGGAGATGTTTGCTATAGCTTTGATGGAAGAACGCCACTTTGGTGACTTCTTAGTTCAGTTAGGGGCCCGTGCAGAAAGAGTAACACTGGACGCTTCGAGTGTGTTGCTGCCCGAGCTAGATGCTCACGACCATGATGAAGAGCACGAAGAAGACGAGCATGATCATGAGGAACACGACCATGACGAAGGTGAGTTAGTTCGCCAGTTCGCGGTAGACCAAGAGTTTACCCCTATATCACTGTCGGCAGGAGTGGTTTACACCATTAATGAGAGCTATAACGTAGGCGTTTCACTTTCCCGTTCAGAGCGGGCGCCTTCAGCGTCTGAGCTCCTTTCGTTTGGCCCGCATATTGGCACCCGTACCTATGAGATAGGCGCCTTGTTTGATTTGTCAGAAGAAGGCGAGTTTGTGCTTTCTCAAACGCCTATCGATCTTGAAACTGCCAACAATATCGACCTAACGTTCAGAAAAACACAGGGCGATGTTGGCTTTGTGTTTAATGCTTTTTATAACCAGGTAGATAACTACTACTTCCAAGAAGAAACCGGCTTATTCGCTGAAAGTGGCCATGACCATGATCATGGAGAAGAGGAGCACAGCGAAGACGAACACAGCGATGAATTACCTGTTTACCTGTTTGGTTCTGCTGATGCCATTCTTCATGGTTTTGAGCTACAAGTTGCGTGGCAAACCACTGATAATTTAAAGCTCGATTTCTTTGCCGACTACGTTAAAGCCCGACTTAAAGATGGTGGCGCACTGCCGCGAACCTCGCCTATGCGCGTGGGAACACATGTTGCCTACTCGCTCGACAACATTCGAGCCGACTTAGACATTACCCATTTTGCCAAACAAGACGACATCTCAACCTTCGAGACTGAAACAGACGGTTACACCCTTGTTGATGCATCAATTACCTATGACATTCCAATGGGGGATATTGATTTATCGGTTTACCTGAGCGGTGAAAACCTCACAGACGAAGAAGCGCGCGTTCACACTTCATTTTTGAAAGACATTGCACCGCGTCCAGGCAGAAACTTTGCCTTCGGTGTACGTGGTTATTTTTAAAATCAGCTTAAAAAAAGAATTATTGATAGGGATACACACATGAAAACTAGACTTACGCTAAGCGCTATAGCCAGTGCGCTTTTGCTTGCAGGCTGTGGTGATGCAGAAACCAATATTGTAGAGCTGGATCCTATTGAGGTGCCAGAGGATGATCACGATCACGATCACGACGATCACGACTCAGATTATGAAATTGAAAGTGAAGGCAGATTGGTTGTTGCCGATGCTGCATCAAATACGCTCACTGTCTTTGATCTAGATGATAATTCAGTACTTGATACGTTTTCTGCAACCTTTGATGGAAGCAGTGTAAGCGCCTCCGCAGACTATCGCTTTGCAGTAATCAACAGCCGAGCAAACGGATTAACTGAGTTTCTTGATGGTGGATTATGGCGAGAAGATCACGTAGAGCACCTGCACGACTATGAAGAAGCCCCAAGTCTGTCTGGTTTCACACTTGAAGGTAGTCAACCGACTCATGTAGTAACACACGACGGTCAGCTTGCTGTTTTTTACGACGGAAATGCCGATACCAGCATGCCGGCAGCGGTAAAAGTGGTAACTGACACCCAAATTGCCAGTGAAATTACCGAAGTTCCTACTTTGGAGTTTACCGTAAATATGCATGGTGTCGCCGAACCTCGTGGTGACATGCTGATTAGTACCGTACGTCGTGATGATGCAGAGTCTCTTTCGGCCAACCCAATCTTGCCAGACAGCGTTGCAGTATTTCACTGGCATGATGGTGAGTACGAAGAAGAGCAACGTTTTGATGGCGAGTGTGCTGACTTACATGGCGCTGCTCAAAACGAAGTAGCTGTGGCATTTGGCTGTAGCGACGGCGTATTAATATTAAACGAAAATGATGAGGTATTTACCAGCGCGTTTATCGACAACATTGATGGTCTTGGCGACCTGCGCATTGGCACAATGTATGGACATGAACACGCAGAAGCGTTTATTGGTATTGCTTCACAACATGGTGGCGGTAGCGCCATTCTGGCTAACGTGTCGCCTGTAACTAGCACCATGAGAGTAATTGACTGGCAGCCAGAGACTGACGCTCATGCAGTGTCATACGGTTTCTCAATGGGCGGTGAATTCTTTGTTATTTTAGATGACAAAGGTTTTGTAACGCTGCTAGAAGCGCATGAAGAAGATGGTGACACTCACTGGGAGTTTGCACACAAAATTGATGTGGCCAGTGCCAGCGCGGCTAACCTAACAGATGACCAGTCGTTTAGCATGGCGGCATCACAGCATGAAGAAGCCTTGTTTGTTGTTGACCCTGTTGCGCAAGCTATCCTTGCTGTAGATTTGGAAAGCGAGACCACGGAAACTTTACTTGAGCTAGACTTCGAGCCTGCAGGTGCAGTTTGGCTAGGTATTGCGGAAGAACACGATCACGACGATCACGACCACTAATACACAGTGGCATTTCACTAACGAAAGAGCAGGCTATAAGCCTGCTCTTTTTGGTTTTAATGTATTTTTTGCTTAAAGCCATTAGTTTGTTTCTAGAGCTGCTTACAACAACAGCATTATTTAGGCAGCGGAATAAACTCGCGGTCATCACCCGGAATAGTTGGGAATAACCCGTTTGCCGAACGAGCCTCAGCGTCTTCTATTTTCTCTTGAGAGTACGCCAAAAAGTTCCAACGTAAAATGGGTTGTTTCTCCATTTTCTCTCCACCTAAAAGGAAGTAGCGACTATTCTCCATGGTTTCAATTTCACTTTCATCGTCCAATAGCACAAATTCGCCTGCGCTGAATACTGCATCGCCTAGTTTTACTTTTCCGGAAATAACGTAACAGGCCGTTTGAGAATTGCCACATGGACGCTCAATAACCGCTCCTGCTTCTGTTATCACATCTAAATAAAACATGGGTGAGTACGTCTTAACCGGTGACGTATAGCCGTACGCTTCCCCTGCAATTAGTCGCATCAGTACTTTTTCACGATGTATATAAGGCAGTTTAGCTTTGTTAACGTGTATAAAGCTGGGCTCCATATCTGCCTTTTCTTCGGGTAATGCAACCCAGCACTGTAGACCGTTGAGCACATGATCACTGCCTCGGGTTTCAATGGTCTCTCGCTCAGAGTGAACAATGCCTTTACCCGCTGTCATCCAGTTTACGTCGCCAGGCTGTATTTCCTGAATAGTGCCTAAGCTATCCCTATGCAGCATACTACCTTCCATTAAATAACTAATGGTGGCCAGTCCTATATGCGGGTGGGGCCTAACGTTAATGCCGCTGCCTGCTGGGAAATGTGCAGGTCCCATATGGTCAACAAAAACAAATGGGCCAATGCTCCTTGCGTCAACGTGGGGAATAATACGACTTACTGAGAAGCCACCTAAATCTTTTTTGTGAGATGAAATTCGTTTTGCCATGATCTTTCTCAATTAACGTTGTTGGGAGAAGTTAACCGGTGACCACGCGGGCTCGGCTGTTTCTATTGGTGTTGCGAATTCTGGGTACTGCTGTCTATCGGCAAAAACGACGTTGCCGTCTACGACAGTTAACTGTGCTTGTGTGTTTAGCAATGCCTTTTCACTTACTGTTAAGATATCCTGGTTAAGAATAGCAAAGTCAGCGTAAAAGCTAGGTCGCAATCTACCCTTAACGTTTTCTTCTCCAGATAGTGCAGCACTGCCTTGAGTAAATAGCTTAAGGGCTGTCAGTCTGTCTAAATGCTCTGTACCTAAATCAAAACCACCCACGGTTTTTCCGCTCACTGCCCAGTAATAGGTTGCCCATGGATTAAAACTTGAAACGCGGGTACCGTCTGTGCCTAAGCCCACTGTGATACCAGCACTAAGCATTTGCTTTATAGGGGGCGTGCGCTTGGCTTGCTCGGCGCCATATCGCTCAACGAAATCCTCACCAGCAAAGGCCATACGACCTTGTACCGCAATCGCGCCACCTAACGCTTTAATGCGCGAGAGATTTTCATCAGACACCGTCTCGGCGTGGTCAATAATCCAGCGCACACTATCAACGGGCTGTGTTGAGTGAATATGTTCAAGTACGTTTAAAATACGTGTTATAGATTGATCATAAGTGGCATGGAGTCTAAAAGGCCACTGCTGTAAAAGGTGCAGACGAATAACCTCTTCCAGCGCATCTTCGGCTTCACCTGGAAGTTCAGGGCGTGGCGCACGAAAGTTTTCATAGTCTGACGCTTTATAAGTAAGCAGCTCGCCGCCCCCTTCAATCACATAACCATTGTCTAAATGTATATGATGATTTTGATTCGCTTCGTACTTGCTCATCCATGTAGCAAAACTCACCATTTCTTTACTGGGAACTTGCGGAAACAAGTAATTGGAAACCCGTATCGGTAGCTCGCCGAGTTTGGCAAGGGTTTCACTAGCCGCATAATCTTCAGGAAAAGTATGGCCACCGCCGCCTGCGTCTACTACACTGGTTACGCCTAGGCTAAGTAGTTTGCGATAAAACTGTCGACTGGAATTTAACTGTTCATTTGCGCTTAGTTGAGGCAGCGCGGCAATGGTCTTATATAAAATCATTGGGTTGGGTTGAGCGAGCAAAACACCTGTGGGGTTGCCGTTAGCATCTCGCTCTATCACGCTTCCCTTTGGCGCTTGGGTGTCTTTGTCTATTCCCAGTGCTTCAAGGCCTTTTTTATTGAGCACACCACCTGAGTAAAGATGAAGCACAAATACCGGTGTGTTTGGCGCGATGTCGGTAAGCTCTTGTGGTGTAGGTAAGCGCTTCTCTTCAAATTGATAAGGGCTAAAACCTCCAATGACTCTTACCCATTGACCCTTGGGCGTGCGTTTGGCTTGTGCTTCTAGCATGGCTAAGCCTTCTTTCAAGCTTGTAATACCTTCCCAGCGAGTTTCTAAATTATAAAAACGTCCTCCACGCGTTACGTGCATATGCGAGTCATTAATACCTGGAATGAGCCGCTGTCCTTTTGCATCGATTACTTGAGTGGCACTATCTGCGTCTGCTAGCAGCTGTTGGGCATCTTGCGAAAAGGCGCTAAATTTACCGTTTTCTACGCTAAGAGCCGTATAGGTTTGGCCGCTCGAATTTGTGATTTTTGCATTTACAACGACCAGATCTGGGGCAGCCATTGCCTGGCTAGCGCCAAACAATAGAGCAACAATCGAAAAACGTGACAATAATAAATTCATGGGATAGCTCCTAGTTATTGCTGCTTTGGCTAGTGGTTTGTTTACCTGACTGGGCTGCAAAATAAGTGGCTAGGGCGTCAATATCGTCATCGCTAAGCCCTGATGCATTGGGGCGCATGATGCTGGCCATACCGCCTTTCCTGATGCCGTCGCGATAAGCTTTAAGTGCATAAACTAGGTACGGTTTGTTTTGACCTGCCAAATTAGGGTTACTTTCAATGTTGGCAATGCCTGTTTCACCGTGACACCCCATACAGTATTGTGAAAGTGTTTGGCCTTTTTCGTATTGCGCGCTATCGGTATTAGCGCTAACGCTGAAAGAAAGTGTTGCGATTTGAAGCGCGGTCAATAGTGCTACAAGTGGGTGCAAAGCTCTCATGTTAAACTCCTCGTGCAGTAACGATACAAGTGCGACAGGTCACGGTGACCTGTCGCATCAAAGGCTACTGGCCTTCTTTGGCGTTAAACATTTCGGTTGCGTAAATAAGGCCTAAACCGTATCCCCCAGCATGTTCTTTTGCGATGTTTGTCACGTCCACATAGCTTTCAGTGCGAGCCCAATCACGTTGAAGTTCTAGAAGGTACTGCAACCAAGTAATGGGTTGAGCACCTGCCTGAATCATACGCTGAACCGCCATGTCGTGAGCTTCTTTAGATACACCGCCAGACGCATCGGTTACAAAATATACGTCATAGCCTTCTTCAATGGCAGACAGCACTGGCCCTACACCGCAAACTTCTGTCCAAAGCGCTGCAATAACAATTTTGTTCTTTTTAAATTTCTTAACCTTGTCGGTGACTCGCTTATCTTCCCAGGTGTTCATCGTTGTGCGGTCAATAGGTGTTTGGTCGGGGAATACTGCTTTTAATTCCGGGAAAAGCGGGCCGCTGAATGACTTTTCAGCTACGGTTGTCAAAATGGTGGGTACATTAAATGCCTTTGCAGATTTTGCTAGACCTGTAACGTTGTTGCGCACATCTTCGATTGAATGTGAGCGTGTTGCAAACGCCATTTGAGGCTGGTGGTCGATAAGAATGACCGTGTGGTTGTCGGGTGTCAGAAGGCTCTTGGCTGGCTCTCCCGCTTGCACAGAAGGAACAAGAAAGGTTAAGCCAGTAACAAGTGCTGCCATTGATTTTTTAATATTGAACATCGTGATTTCCTCTTGGATTAAGTTTGTTGTGAGTACTTTGTAAACCTCGAGATAAATCTTATGTTCGTTTTTATAAATTTAAAATGCGTAAAAATTCATCAAGATATTCTATTTTTTAGAATTAAATGCCTAGATTTGAGAGAATCACGCAAAATCTAACAAATCAGTACCGAAGAAGTTATCGATGACACAGCGCCATTCACCACTTGCATCCCTTTGCAGAACGTAAACGGCGCGCTTACCCTCGCAGGGTAGGGCGTTGGGTGTTGCTTTAGGAACAAGGTAAAGCTTAGCGACGACTAGCGCTACGTCACCGGCTTGTATAACCCGTTCATCTCCGGTTGTAACAAAATGATCGGGCATGAATTTCTTTTGAAATTTAAGCAGGGCATCAACGCAGTCTCGCTGCGTGGCATGTTCTTCAGCGGCTTGGTTTTGCGTTGAGCTGGACATAGGGGTCGCGACCACTGTTGCATCGCTAGCATAACATTGGGATAAGGCGTCTTGATCGCCGCGGTTTACTGCGTCATGCAACTGTTGTAACACGTGAGATATTGGATTGTTCATGGCTGTCGTTCCGTTATTTTTACCGCAAGACGAGCCAATAAAAAACCCGCCTTTGCGGCGGGTTTAGTGAATTCTATTTACGCACTAGCTAACCCGCCCATTCCTTAGAATAGCGAGAATAATAATCAGCGCAGACGCTGAGTAAGCAGTATATGTATTCGTGTTTTTAGGCATAATGTTTAAAAACAGTGTGCTGCTAGTGAGTATTTAATGACCCGAGTATCCTTCGCACAATGAAGAAAGTCAACGGGTTTTTTAGGTGTAGAAATTAGACCCCTGCTGACGTGTGGGCAAGCGGTGAACGCTAGGTGTAACGCTACCCTAGGCTTCAAATATGGTAATGCGAATAATCGAACCCTGCTTTAAACAATCATAGATGTCTTCATCAGTAAAGCCACTGTTATGGAGAAGTTGCCTGGCAACAAGCTTGGCATCTTTTGTACTATCTCTGTTACTTAATATTTGAAGAGCTTTGTTTAAATAACTAATAGAAGGCATGATAAATAACCTAACGCGATACGAGTAACCTCTGTATGATAATTAAACGATGTTGTATGGTGTTGTGATCACTAACGCTACGCAAACAATGTCCCAAATTAAGGTGGAGTTTGATTCTTGGAGTTACTTTTTAGCTGGTTAACGGCCAACGATACATTGTCGATGTCATCTTCAGTGTTACTGATTATTACCTCGTTTTTCACGTCTATGATGACAGCAACTTTAGGTATAGGTGGCGGGGTGCTACTACTGGCGGTAATGGCCGGTACTATGCCGGTTAGTGCGCTGATCCCGGTTCACGGCCTGGTACAGCTTGGTTCAAACGGCAACCGTGCCCTGATGACGGCAAAGCATATCGACTGGCGTATGCTGAAGTATTTTTCTTTAGGCGCAATCGTTGGCGCTTTTTTAGCCTCTTTTATTGTGGTTCAGCTGCCGCTGGTAATAATTCAATTTGCGGTTGCCGCATTTATTTTATTCTTAGTGTGGGGGAGTAAACCCAAGGCTCAAGAAATGAAGCCCGCGGGTAGAACGTTAGCGGGGTTGGTGACCACCTTAGTTTCAATGTTTGTAGGTGCCACGGGGCCTTTGGTGGCGGCGTTTGTACACCGAAATAATTACAGCAAAATGCAGATAACCGGCACATTTGCCAGCTGTATGACACTCCAGCACGGCCTTAAAGCTTTTGTGTTTACCTTTGTAGGGTTTTCATTTGCACAGTGGGCGGGACTTATCATGATTATGATTGCCAGTGGTGCGCTCGGCACGTTTTTCGGCTTGAAGGTATTAAGGCGTATCCCAGCGGAAAAATTTATGCTGGCGTTCAAAGTTGTGGTAACGCTGTTAGCTCTTCGCCTGCTATGGCAGGCCACAGGAAGTGTGATTTAATAAACATATAAGCTTAAGAAGTTAACTTCTTAAGCTCATAATGTTTTTATACCTGATTTTTTCCTCTATTTTTTAGCTACTTAAAACTGATAATTTAGTGACAGATGCCACTCCCTTCCAGCACCAGGCACGCGCTCACCTACTCCCAGATCGGCATTCATTACACGGTTGATGCCCGCTGTATGAGCTGCGTACTGTTTGTCGAACAGGTTATGAATAGTTGCCGTAACCTGAAGGTTCGACTGAGCATTTTCAAAAAGCGTTAAAAGCCCTGAGATATGAAGCAAACCATAGCCTGCTGTGGGGGCTTCACTTTGCAGTGCCGAGATATGGTTTTGTGCACCTGCTAACTCAGATGTAAGCTGCATCTGAAGCGGCGCGTCAAATACCTGAGTATTCCATTGAACGGTTGTGGTTAACTGCTCTGGCGCAATGCGGAACAAAGCATCATCAATGTCATCACGGTTACCATGCTGAATGCTTGCTACTGCTCGCAAGCTTAGGTTTTCACTAAGCTGTCCTTGCACCGTCATATCCGCACCTCTAATAACAGCGTCGGTATTCGTCCACTGAAATGGCGTTGTACCAGCCATCATGGTAGATACCATGTTCGCCGCGGTATTCGTACTGGGTGAGCCGGTGATGTAATCCTCTATATCTTGATAGAAAAAGCGGGGCGAGAAAGTCCAATTTTTATAGGTGTAATCCACACCCATATCTAATTTGCGCGCGGTTTCATTGTCTAAATCAAGGTTGCCTATGTAGTTAAAGCCGTCAGCCATACCGCCCGAGATGCCAAGTGGTAGCCAGGTATAACGTTCGAAATAGGTAGGGGCGCGATTTTTCTGAGAAATGCCAAGCACGATATCAAGGGAGTCGCTTGCATGGTATCGGGTGGTAGCGGCTATATCTAACATGTTGTAGTTTTCGTCACGCTCAGCGGTATTAAAATTACTGACTAACGTAGCAACTGCAGGGTTCATCATCACCATGTTAGAACCCGCTTCTCCGGCCTCCATATTAACGCGGGTGTATCGCGCACCAAGCGTAGACGAATAATCTTCTTTGCTTACTGTCCATTGGGCATAAATACTCGCGGTATCTCTTTGTACATTAGTAAAGTTATCTACAAAGAACATACCGTTATTTGGGTTAGTAATAACAGAGTTATTTCTACTGTGGTGTAGATAAGCGCCCAATTCAAGCTCGCCACTATCTAACGGCATTACGTACTTGGCATCCAAGCCCTGGGCGATAGCGTCTGCATTGTTTTCTCTTGCCATGCTCTCAGACATCACCATGCGCTGGGAAAAGTTATCCATAGCATGTTGGTTACTGTTGCCAAACCAATTTATAGCAAAGTACTCTGCTTCGCCGGCGTTGTAGCGATAACCTAGTCGGTACCACGCTGCATCAATAAAACCTATATCCATGGCGAGCGCTGGTGTGCCGCTTTCATTTGTATTGAGCTGTTGATAGCTAGCATCGAATTGGTGTTTTCCCCATTCATAGCCAAGTCTAAATTTGCCGCCATTTCTTTGGTAGTGGCTGTTAGGTATAACCGCGTTATTGCCCGATTCTCGCTCATCACGCTGCTGATGCATGAACGCGCCGCTAACGAAGGCTTGGTCGGTTTTGTAAAGCACATTGCCCTGGTATTGTTGTCCGCTACCTGGGCCAATTAAACTGGCATTTACACTGCCAGTAATACCGCTTCCTAAAGCAAAAAGAGATGCCGCATCGGCGTTAATTCGCAACTTACCACCTAGCGTTTGCACCCCAGCACTCACCGGCACGATACCGCGATACAAAGTGGCGGTAAGCCCTGGTTCTGGCAGTACGTGGGATAATGGCGAGTCCATAGAGTTAGGCCCTGCACCTGCTATATCTACACCGTCTATAGATACGCCAACCCTATCACCGAAAAGCCCTCGGTATTGAATAAGACCTGTAACCGGGCCGTTTCGGGAAACCGATACGCCAGGCAGTTGCGCTAACTGATCGCCAAAATCAGCGTCTATATTGGTTGCGGCGGTCACCGTTTCTCGCTCAATTTCTACTGTATTATCATTAAGCGAAGAACCAATAACGGTAATCACTTCTGTTGAAGCGCTGTCAATTAACTCGGATGTGTTTGCATAAACGTGTGCAGATGTGCAGGCAGCTGAAACAGCGAATGCCAGTAAAGAATACTTCATAACAATTCCATTAAATAAACGAACTATGTGCACGGTTAAACCATGCGCGTTAAGTGTGTTATTAGGTTTTGTTATGCAATTGGTGGAGCGCGGCCAAGTGGGGCGGCAAACGCAAATGATGTGTAGGGCGCTGCTGCAAGGCGAGATACTAAGGCGCGATAGCGCACTAGGGATAGCACCGCCATTGAATCTACTGGTACATTATCGATAGGTGGAAGGTCTGAGAGTGTACCGTTGGTGCAATCTACATGCTCGACAGGCGCTTTTAGCAACTCGGGGCTTATAAATACAAATTCACCTTCAAGTTCTGTGGCACTAAGCGATATGTAGCGCATGGTCTTGCCTGTACAGATAAGCTCGATGTCGTCACCCACCAACCCACGCGCATGCTGCATAGTTTGCGAAGAAAGGCCGAGTGCTAATGCATTTTGCAAAAGCATACACAGGCAAAGTGTTAAGGCTATCAGACGTTTAATCGACATTTTTTATCTTTTTAAATTGCGCACTTTTATCATAGCCTGTGACGACAGTTTATTTCCACTGATTAATTGTGTTCGTTAATACCAGCTTTGATACCGGCTTTATTTAATTTTCGATAAAGGGTACGTGTACTCACGCCCAACTGGTCCGCAAGCTGGTTTATATCGCCTTTGAAAGTATCATAAACCTCAGCAAGATAAGCGTGCTCGGCTTCTTCTAGGGTCATAATTTTATTCTCAGGGTTTACCAATCCCTTAACATCCGCTTTTCGAACGTATTTACCATTACTATTCGCCACTGGGTTTAGGTCTTCGCCTGTAAAGTCATCGTCAAGGTCAGGTAAGTCTGACTCGTATATTACGGTCTCATCGGCAAGTAATATGGCTTGCTCCACGATATTACGTAACTCGCGAATATTGCCCGGAAAAGTATAGCTACTCAATTTCTCTAGTGTTTTTTTGCTGAAACGCTTTTTCTCTTGCGACTGCGCTAAAAAGTGCGTTGCGATAAGCGCAATATCTGACTGTCTTTCTCGCAAAGACGGAAGGCTAATAGGAAAGCCCGCAATTCGGTAATAAAGATCGCGTCTAAACTCGCCTCTTTCTACCATTTTCTTTAAATTCTTATGCGATGCGCAAACCAAGCGGAAGTTAGCTTTCTTGGAGACTACACTACCCACGGGGCGATAGGTTTGGGTTTCAAACAATCTTAGTAATTTAACCTGCATGGCAAGGGGGATATCACCTACTTCATCAAAAAATAGGGTGCCGCCTTCCGCCGCTTCTACTAGCCCTTTTTTGTTTGAAGTAGCGCCAGTGAAGGCACCTTTTTCATAGCCGAATAACTCACTTTCAAGCAAAGAGTCAGACAGTCCAGTGCATTCAATTACGACAAAAGGCTTGTCTGCACGACTACTGCTAGAGTGCAATGCTTGCGAGACCAACTCTTTACCTGTGCCAGTTTCTCCGTGCAGCAATACGGCTATATCTGAATTTGCAGCGCGATTTATTTTATTAAGCATAGTTTTAAATGCTTCAGACTCGCCAATCATTTTGCCTGCTGCAGGGCGATTAGATGCAAATGCAAGCTTATCTAAAATCTCTAAATAACCTAATAAATCGCCATTCCCATCGAATATTGGACGCATCAAAATATCGCAATAACTTTGACCTTCGCTGGTGGAGTGAATATGTACCACGCTCGCCGCTCGTCCAGTCGTCTTACTTTGCTGCATGGGACACTGCTCGCCGCATTGATCACAGGGTTTGTTGTTGCGATGAGATACCTGATAGCAGGTGCTATAGCCTAACTTAATATTAACGGGGTACGTGTCTCTGTAAGGCGCATTAACCGCCTCAATAATATAGTTTTGATTGATGAAAATAGCGGGTTTGTCTATTGCATCTATCATTGCTTGTACAATTGATATGTTCATTGTCAGCGTATTAGTTAATTCTAATTTTATTTCATCAATTTAACATACTGGCACAAAGCTTGTTCAATGTTTGAGATAAATGACTTGGCTTTAGTAGCCATAAACTCAGTTATCAGGAGCGTTACCTTATGAATAAATATGTGGCTTTAATGGCGTTAAGCACGATATTAAGCGCAATGTTAAGCAGCTGTAGTCTCGCTGAAAAACCTCAAATGACTAATATTGATGCGCAAGAAGGCGAGGCTCAAATAAAAATCAAACAGGCTAAAGGGCACGTAAAAGCGCTTGGCGCCGGGCTAAAAACGCGACTTCAACAAGCTATAAGATCTGGTGGTTTAACAGCGGGCGTAGAAGAGTGTCAATTAGCCGCAGGGCCAATTGCTGATAGCCTAAGCAAGAATGGTTGGTCGGTAGGACGTACTTCACTCAAAGTACGTAACCCGGATAATGCACCGGATGGCTGGGAGCGGGAACAGCTAGCGCATTTTTCTGGCCTTTTAGAGAAAAACAAACTAACTAGTGAACCGCTTAAAAGACCCTTAGACGCATATCAGTATGATGATGAAAGCGGTGAATTTCGCTACATGATGGCCATTGAACAAGGTCAACTTTGTATGGCGTGCCATGGCACTAATGTAGCCCCTGCTGTGAAAGACGTTATTGCCAAGCATTACCCTGATGACCAAGCTACGGGGTTTACGGTTGGTGATTTGCGCGGTGCTTTCACGCTTACATATCAACCTGAATAGCGGTGATTTTACAACTTAGTCCCACAGTGTCTCACTCACAAAGTACTTAACATTCTCCTCTCCTTCGTGTCATTTTTGTCTCTTTGTTGACAAAAATGACGCGGTTTTCATATTAGATTCTTGCGATGGATCAAAGTGCTCAACTTTCGACCATGGAATAATCCTCCCGCAGCGTACGAAGATGCCGTTCTGCGACCAAGCTTTGCTTTTAAAGTGAAACCAATTTGGCAAGTGGCACAGACCGTGCTCTAACAAAGCTGATAAAGCTGCCAACGCTGAAATTTCAGTAGATATCCCACTGAATATTAAACGACCCATTTTTATTTCATGCGCTTAGCGCACCTGCTTGAAAAGGGAGATAACCCATGAGCGATACGTTAATAGAACTATCGCGGTGGCAATTTGCATTAACTGCGATGTTCCACTTTATTTTTGTACCCTTAACGTTAGGGCTTAGCTTTTTACTTGCCATTATGGAATCCGTTTACGTAATGACAGGTAAAGAGATATACAAGCAAATGACCCAGTTTTGGGGAAAACTGTTTGGAATTAACTTTGCCATTGGGGTAGCTACTGGCTTAACCATGGAGTTCCAGTTCGGCATGAACTGGTCATATTATTCTCACTACGTGGGCGATATCTTTGGAGCACCGCTGGCTATTGAAGGATTGATGGCGTTCTTCCTGGAATCTACCTTCGTGGGGTTGTTCTTCTTTGGCTGGGACAAAATGTCTAAGGTTAAACACCTTATGGCAACCTGGTTGGTGGCTATAGGCTCAAACTTCTCAGCATTATGGATCTTAATCGCTAATGGTTGGATGCAGTATCCAGTAGGCGCTGAATTTAACTTTGAAGCCATGCGTATGGAAATGACCAGCTTTGCTGAGGTTGTTTTTAACCCGGTTGCGCAGGTTAAGTTCGTTCACACGGTATCTGCAGGTTATGTGACTGGCGCTATGTTCGTATTAGCCATTTCAAGCTATTACCTGCTTAATCATAAACACATCGCTTTTGCGCGTCGCTCATTCGCTATAGCCGCAAGCTTTGGTTTAGCGGCGACCTTATCAGTTATCGTGTTGGGCGATGAGAGTGGCTACGAGCTTGGTGACGTACAAAAAGTGAAGTTGGCTGCCGTAGAAGCTGAGTACGAAACCCACCCAGCACCTGCACCATTTACCGTTTTCGGTATACCGAACGATGAAAAAGAAGAAACCGAGTACGCACTTCAGATTCCATGGGCAATGGGCATTATTGCTACACGTTCATTAACTGAAGAAGTAAAAGGTATAAAAGATTTAAAAGAAGAAAACCGCGAACGTATTTTAAGCGGCATCAAAGCATACGAAGTGCTAGATGATGTAAGAAACGGCACTGCGACAGCTGAGCAGCGCGCTGCTTTTGAAGCGAACAAAGACAGCCTTGGGTACGCCATGCTGTTAGAACCTTATACCGATAATGTTTCTAACCCTTCAGAAACTGCCATTCAGCAAGCAGTTGACTACAGCATTCCTCCGGTAGCGCCGCTATTTTGGAGTTTCCGTATCATGGTTGCTGCCGGCTTTATCATGCTAGCGCTTTTCTTATGTGCTTTCTACTACAGCACAAAACATAAAATTACTCAGCCTCGCTGGCTGCTAAAAGGCGCACTATATGGCCTGCCGCTTCCTTGGGTAGCGTGCGAAGCAGGCTGGTTCGTTGCAGAGTATGGTCGCCAGCCGTGGTCTATAGCAGAAGTGCTGCCGGTGCATACCTCTGTGTCTAATCTAGCTATTAGTGATGTGGTAACCACCATTGTGGCCTATACCGTCTTCTACACAATAATGTTCATAATCGGCTTTTATTTGATGAAAAAGTTTGCGAAAAAAGGTCCGGTGCCTCCAGAAGACACCAAAATTGAGGCCGAACTTGATCTTATTGACCTTGATGAGCAAGGAGCAAAAGCATGATTGATTATGAACTGTTACGTGTCATTTGGTGGTGCTTAGTTGGCGTTCTGCTAATTGGATTCGCCGTAACTGACGGCTTCGATTTAGGTGTGGGTGCCTTGCTTACACTTATCGGTAAAAACGATAAAGAGCGACGCGTGATGATTAACACTGTTGGGCCTCACTGGGATGGTAATCAGGTGTGGTTTATTACAGCAGGTGGTGCAATCTTTGCTGCGTGGCCGATGATTTATGCTACGGCGTTTTCCGGCTTTTATCTTGCTTTAGCATTGACACTAATCGCCTTATGGATGCGTCCAATTGGCTTCGATTACCGCAGTAAATTGCCTAACCCACAGTGGCGCAAAGCTTGGGACTGGGCCTTATTTGCTGGTGGTATCATTCCTTCGCTCATCTTCGGTGTTGCGTTCGGTAACCTGCTATTAGGGGTGCCTTTCGAATTAGATACTACTCTGAAATCTACTTATACAGGGTCGTTCTTCGGGCTGCTAACACCTTTTGCCTTAGTGAGTGGGTTACTGTCGGTGGCTATTTTACTTAACCATGGCGCAACTTGGTTACAAATGAAAACTGATGGCTTTATTGAAGTTCGCGCACGAACTGTGTCTGTAATATTGAGTATGGTAGGCGTTGCATTGTTTGTCATTGCAGGTTTTTGGGTAGCATTTGGTTTAGATGGCTTTGTAATTACCTCTGCGGTAGACACCATTGCTACATCGAACCCGCTTAAGAAAGAGGTTGCCATTGAGGCTGGCGCTTGGATGAGCAATTACAGCAAATATCCTTTCATGGTGATAGCCCCTGTATTAGGTGTAGTGGCTGGTCTTGCCTGCGCGTTCTTCTCTAAGAAAGGCAACCCGGGTATGGCGTTCGTATCAAGTGCACTGTTTATCACTGGCGTAATTTTAACTGCGGGCTTTTCAATGTTCCCGTTTTTAATGCCAAGCATCACAATGCCAGAAGCCAGCCTTACAGTATGGGACGCTACGTCTAGTCATATGACACTGAACGTTATGTTCATCGTTGCCTGCATCTTTGTACCTATTGTACTTAGCTATACGGCTTATAGCTTCTACGTAATGCGCGGTCGCATTAAAAACGATGATCTTGACCAATCTCACACCATTTATTAAGGAGAGGGCTATGTGGTATTTCGCGTGGATATTGGGAGTTTTACTGGCGTGCTCTTTCGGCATTCTTAACGCCATGTGGTTAGAGTCAACGGAGAACATGGATAGACCCGAAGACCAAGAATAGAAATGGAGGTAGGCTGGCCGCAGAACACGCCGTTAACCTATCCATGGGGGACCTTCAGCAGCCTCTGCTGCTGAAGGTTTGAAAGCGGGGGGAAGTCCGCGCTATCAGAATTATTGAAAGGTGGAAGGGGGCTTTTTTGCAGCAAGCTCTCCACCACTTATAAGAAACGAAACAACAAAAAAGATAGAAACTAACAGTGATCAAAGAAAAGGTTCCCAACAGACAAACGCTTACTCAGTGGGGTAAGGAAATGGATAGCGCGCACATGCTTGGCCTGCGCCGTTCGCTTATGTCACAGGTAGCAGTTAAGTGTTTGTCGCTTTTTTCTTTGATTATTGGCTTTTACTATTTTTCTAACATTGCACAAGATTGGGTGGTGCATAAAACACCTGCGTTACAAAGTGACCTTTTGGGTTTATCTGTTTGCTTAGGAATAACCTGGTTATTTCAGGGAGTAGTGAATCGGTTGTCGTACCAAGCGAAGACCGCTGTGCTTGCCAAATTAGAGATGCAATTAAAGAAGATATTTGTCCTTCGACAGCACGCATTAGTTCGCCAAAACTCAGTCTATTATTGGCAAACGCTTTGGTTACAGAATCTACAAGCTTTTACAGATTGGGCATTGGAATATCGTGTTCAGCAAACAATAGCCGTTGTAGTGCCTTTATTAGCATTAACAGTGATTTTTTATGTCAATCCCGTTATTGGCTTTGGTTTACTTATCACTCTGCCCGTTGTGCCGCTTTTCATGATTATTGTTGGTAAGGGCGCAGCTGCACTGCATCGTAAACACTTTGTCGCTCTTGAAAGGCTGGGAAGCTTATTTACAGATCGCTTAGCGGCGTTGCCGATGCTATCAAATTTTCAAGCGCATCAAAGACAAACTGCCCTGCTAAAAGAAGCAAGCGAACATTTGAATACACGTACAATGAAAATCGTCAGTGTCGCGTTTTTATCTAATAGTGTGCTCGATTTTTTTGCCACTCTTGCTGTTGCGTTAGTGGCGGTATTTATTGGGTTTTCGCTATTAGGTGAGCTTGAAATTGGCCCGGCTATAACCTTGCAGCAAGGCTTATGGATTTTACTTACCGTACCCTTGTTACTAAGTGAAATGAAAAAACTGGGGCAGGTGTATCATCAAAAAGCTCAGGCTGAAGCAGCGCAACAAGAACTGGCTCCCTTGTACTCACACGTGGCTAATACGATTTCACTACAATCTTGTGCTCATAGCGCCGATAATCCTGAAGAAATGTCACGGTTACTAGATGCTTCTAACTTCAACGTGTTTGACTTGCGTGAGCCCGCTTCACTTAAAGAAGGGCACGTACAACCTGCCTTACTAAAAGCTAACTCCTTGATAATCTCAAAAGGCGATAAGGTGCTCCTTAATGGGAAATCTGGAGCGGGCAAAACCTTATTGTTAGAGGCGCTTAGTGGCCAAAGGCCAGCGACCCATAAATTCGAACAGCCAGTAGTGTGGATCACTCAGCACCCAGTCATCACGCCAGGTTCAGTGCGAGAGAACCTATGTCTTAACGATACCCACTCCGATGACATCTTAATGACCGCATTGCAAGACGTTGAACTTGAAGCTTGGCTAACACTGTTGCCCTATGGGCTTGATACTGTGATGACAGACTACCCTCAACTTTCAGGCGGTGAAGCACAGCGTTTGTCACTGGCAAGAGCGCTATTACGTGATGAAAGTATCTGGCTTCTCGATGAACCAACCGCACATCTACCCGATGAGCAACACCATAGGCTAGCTCAGTTGATTAAGCGTTTGGGCGAGAGCAAAACCTTGATATGGGCTTCTCACAAAGCATTGCCAAGTAATTGGTTTAATCAGTTTTGGTCGGTTGAGAAAAAAACGTCACTCAACCAAGCAAATACTGAAGCGAATAATGATCACAGCGACACTGGTATAGAACATGGCAATTACGATTGTGATGTAGCAAGTGTAGTGAAAGTAGTAACCAGTGCTGTCAATAAAAATTCAAATGATCAGAAAAGGAGTTTCGGTTTTGAATAATGGAAAACCCGCTTATCTGACGTTACTACTGGCTCTTTTGCATGGCATAGCGGGGATTAGTATTCTTGTTATTTCTGCTTGGTTTATCGCGATTAGTGCAATCGCGCCAGTGGGGTTTAACTATGTAATACCTGCTGTGGTCATTCGCGCTTTGGCGCTCCTTCGTATTGCGTCAGGTTATGCCAGTATGTGGTTCGGACACAATGACCTCCTAGCACGCATTGCAAAAGCACGGGTGCGCGTTTTTCGTCAGCTAGAAAACAGTCAGATTACTGATAAGGCCTATACCACAGAAGCACTAGCGCAACATACTGAAGAGCTTGCGAGCAAATGGATTGCATGGGTTGCCCCTCTATCAAGCGTTGTATTTATCTTCACAGGTTTGTGCGCTGCTGCGGTGTACCTCGACCTCCCAGGCGCTTTTTATATTCTGGCGCTACTTGTTGCTTGGCTAGTTTCTGTGGCCGTGCAAGGCCTAAGCGCACTAACGCTTGCGAAAAAAGCCAATAAAGCAAACAAGCTATTTCGCCAGCAATCTTCCGATTTTTTCAACCGCAGTGCCATTTGGCATCTGGACAAATCGATGATTGAAAGTGATCCTGCCACATCTAACCCTGACAGCACTAAAATACCGAGTGCTAGTCAGGTATGGCGTTATCAGCAGGCGCAAAAAGCTAAGGCACAAAGAACAGCATGGTGGTTTCAAGGATTAGCATTTTTATTTGTTGTTCTAGTCATGTCGGGTGTTTCACCCGTGGCGTCGGCCTTTGTATTTGCACCTATCGCCATAGTCATACCTATGGTTCTATTGGCAGCGCCAGACTGGGCAGGTGCAGGCTTTTTAAGTGTAAGTAAGTTTGCGCAGTATAAACAAAGCGTCAGTGCTCTTAAGCAACTTAAAGCCACGCCAATTAAGCAGTATCGTGATAGAGAAATAATACACTCACTTAATTTAATTCAGTTTTCTGCTAAAGGTCGACATGCAAGTATAGTTAATAGTTCGCTACCTGCGAATGGTGTTGTTTGTGTTTCGGGGCCGTCGGGATGCGGTAAGTCTTCCTTGCTGCAGTCAATTATTGGTTTGCTGCCAGCTACAGGGCTGCGCGTAATTGACGGTATAGGTATGCCTGAGGGTATGGTGACAAACTGGCGTTATGTAGAGCAGGAACCTATTGTGTTATCAGGCAGTATATCCTTAAACCTAGACCCAGCGGGCAACGATATTTCTCAAAATGAAATGAGTGAGTTGTTGTCTGCGCTTGGCTTGGAAGAGATTCTGCCTTTAAAGAACTGGGTAGGAAAAGCTGGAAGGCCTTTATCCGGTGGTGAGCGAAAGCGATTGGCGCTAGCTCGTGCAATACTAGCGAAGCCACCAGTTCTTGCTGTAGATGAACCTTTTGAGGGGTTAGATTCTTACACACAACAAAAGGTGAGTGAGGTACTAAATAGTCTTTCTGCTACTACATTGATTTTAGTTGCATCCCACACAACACCAGACGCGCTAAACGTAAAAACGCACCTTCAACTAGGCGAAGCCGACATTAAAACTTCACTGCAAACACAGTGCGCTATTTCATAGCCTTATGTTCAAAGTTTCTTGAAATGTCTTCTAAGCTTTTACCCTTAGTTTCCGGAAATAGCTTAGCAACTAAAATGAGGCTGATTAAGGCAAAACAGCCGTAAATAGCAAATGTTGTGGCTGCGCCTAAGTTAGCTAGCTCCCATGGAAAGATAATTTGAACAAGAAAGCTGGTTAAGGAGTTAATCACGCCCACCAAAGAGATAGCTAAACCACGAGTTTGATTAGGAAAAATTTCGGCTAGCATCGCCCACATTACAGGGCCTAAAGACATAGCGAAAGAGGCTACAAACGCGATAATGCCAAATAGCACTAAGGGCGCGTTCATTGTGATACTGCTGGTTAGCAATGGTTGTTGGTAAGTATCAAAGTCTTTACTTGATAAAACAGTTTTGAGCGCGCGTTTAAACTCCACGTCCGAATAATAGACTTGGTTGGTTAAAGGCTCTAATTTGCTTGCTGCGATGGGAGCCTCTTTTTGAATAGTGCTAATCGCAGTTTGTTGAACTTGGTAAGTGGCTTGTTTGAAACCATAGGTGCAGATAGCCATGCTAAGTACAACTCCGGTCAAACCCACAATGAGTAGTGGCTTTCTACCCCACTTATCAATAGTCATCATTGCCACAACAGTAAAGGCGACATTCACTACACCAATCCATACTGCCTGCATAAAGGCGGCGTTGGTACCCACGCCGCTTTGTTCAAAAATAGTAGGTGCATAGAAAAAGATAACGTTGATGCCGGTAATTTGCTGCGCAATGGCAATAATGATTCCTACCATCAAAGGAAAGCGCATGGCTTTTGCTTTTAAAAAACCAAGGCGTTCGCGTAATGTCCAAGTCTTCTCATCAAGCGAAGACGCAATATCCTTAACAAGTGCATGGGCTTGTGCCTTATCGAAAAGGCGGTTTATCACCAGCTCTGCTTCTTCTTGTCTACCTTTTAGTACTAACCATCGAGGACTACGTGGAATAGTAAATAGTAGGCCAAACCACAGCGCGGCTGGAATGACTTCAAGCCCTAGCATGTAGCGCCATAGGTGAGTGTCTAAACCCCAATCAGCAACCCAAGCTGCTCCACTGCCGCTAAGTTGTAGCAAGTAGTAGTTAGTGAAATAGGACAAGGCGAAACCAAACACAATGTTGAGTTGATTTACCGATACCATTTTTCCACGGTTTTCTGGTGAGCTAATCTCTGAAATATACAGTGGGGCAATGATGAGAGAGCAAAATGCTATGCCGCCAATAAAGCGAGCCAGCACTAGCAGTTCGAAACTAGGGGCAAGGGCAGAGCCTATGGAGGAAAGCAAATACAAGAAAGCTACAAGGATCAGGGCTTTTCGTCTTCCGATAGCATCGCTTATGCCACCTGCAAAGAGCATGGCAATAAGTGCGCCCAACGTGGGAGAGCTGACTACAAAACCTTGCTGCCAATCACTTAGGTTAAATTCGGCGTCAATAAAGCCATTGGCTCCGGCTATTACGCTGGCATCAAAACCAAATATGAATCCACCAAGGGAAACAATGAGCGTGTAGTATAGCGAGGGAGTCAGGGCTTTATGCATTTTATAATTTGCCTAGTGTGTCCCTATCGACGACTTCAGGAACAAATAAGTGCTCAATTGGGATAGGACTTTTAATGTCATAAACATGTTCAAGTACCCAATAAGCGGCCATTTCTCCCATAGCGTGAATAGGGTTATTAATGGTTGTTAGCTTAGGATAAAGATAGCGCGAAAATAGCACGTTATCGAAACCAACAATGGAAAGCTGAGTTGGGATATCAAATCCAGCTTCTCGAGCCGCCGTCATTGCGCCAGAGGCCATTTCATCGTTTGCGCATACAAGGGCGGTAAAGTCTGGGAAAGTCGCTTGAAGGTAATGCATCCCTTCCTGTCCTGTAGACTCATGGAAGTCGCCTTCGAACAAGCTGTTACTGTCAAATGTAAGTCCTGCTTCTTCTAGGGCTTTTTTGTGACCAGCAAGACGATCGCTTGCATCTTTTTTAAATAGCGGTCCGCTAATGTAAGCTATCTTCTTATGACCCGCGTCAATGGCCGCTTTCGTAGCTAAGTAGCCACCTTTTACGTTGTCTACAACAAAGCAATGTTGCTCTAGATCGTCTACTTTTCGGTTAATCACTACAACCGGGACTTTGCTGTCGACCAGCTTTTTCAAGTAGTCGTCAGAGACGGCCTCTGCGTGCAAGATAAGTGCGTCACAACGGCGGCTTTTCAAGAACTCTATGGCTTCGTGTTCACGCTCTTCATCGACGTGTCCCGCGGTTATGATTACATGCTTACCACTTTTCTTTAGCACGTGTTCAACCGTACTCATCAAGTCACCAAAGTATGAGCCATGCAGTTCGGAAACAAGTAAACCCACACTATTGGTACGGTTTGATGCCAGAGATTGCGCAATAGCGTTGGGCTGATAGCCCAGCGATGCCATAGCGTCTTCCACTTTTTTACGCGTGCGTTCGCTTACTTTCGCGTTTCCATTCATAACGCGAGAGACGGTAGCCAGCGATACCCCAGCTGCTTCTGATACTTGGTAAATTGTTGCCATACGGTTTCTAGTAATTGTCCTTATTTAATACCGCTAATGTACCCATTTATACGACTCTTCACCAGTTTTGAATATGCCAGGGCACTTTGTTTTAAGGTGCGTTTTTGGGTTTCGTAGTCAACATATACAATGCCGAAACGTTTTGAATAACCCAGCGCCCATTCAAAGTTGTCCATCAGGCTCCATGCAAAATATCCGCGAATGTCCACACCCTTTTCCATCGCTCTATTTACGGCATTTAAGTGAGTGTGAAAATAAGCAGTACGCGTATCATCTATAACTTCGCCGTTATTAAGAACATCATCCATTGCCGCACCGTTTTCGGTAATATAAATAGGCGGTAAGTCGTAGCGCTCATTAAGATCAACGAGCAGTTCGGTAAATGCGTCAGGGGTAATTTCCCAGCCCATAGCGGTTAGCTCGTTTGTTGCTGGTGGAACAATCTCAAACCAACCATTTCCATCACTTTGATACAGAGTGCGTGTGTAGAAATTAATACCCAAATAGTCGATAGGTTGAGAAATGATATCCATATCACCCTCAAGTATTTCTGGTTTGCTATCAGCATCGAGCATGTCGATAACATCAGGGTATTTACCTTCTATTATCGGCTTTAAATACCACTGGTTATGGTAGTCGTCGGCCAGCTTAGCCGCGTGCTTATCTTCATTAGAATTCGTTGTTGTATGGCAATTGCTAAAGTTAAGCACAATACCGTTCTGACTATTCGGGCAATGGTTATTAAGTACTTTCAATGCTAATCCATGCGCAAGCAGCAGGTGGTGCGCTGCTTTACGCCCGTTGCGCATCCCTGTTTTACCAGGCGCATGAATACCGGCTTCATAGCCTAAATAAGCAGAGCAAAATGGCTCGTTTAACGTGGCGTAAGAATAAACTTTCTCGCCCAATGCCTTTGCTACGGCCTCTGCGTATTTTTCAAATGCGTAGGCGGTATCGCGGTTTAGCCAGCCACCATTGTCTTCAAGGTATTGTGGTAAATCCCAGTGATAAAGCGTAACGAACACTTTCATACCGCGTTTTACGACTTCGTTAACTAAATTGACGTAAAATTGCATACCTACTTCATTAACAGTGCCGTCTTGCATCATAACGCGGGGCCAAGAAATAGATAATCGATAGGCATCGACACCTAAGGCATCGATAAGCGCTACATCTTCCTTCCAAAGCGCAACATGATCGCAAGCTACATCACCGTTAGTTGCATCTGAAATAGTTCCGTGTTTTTCACAGAAGGTATCCCAAATGCAGTCCAACCTTCCTTTTCTGTCACCTTCTATTTGAAAGCTTGATGTTGCTACACCAAACAGAAAGTCTTTAGAAAGCATCATAGAATTGGATGGAAGGTTAATGTCTTTCATCGTAGAAATGTCCTAGCAATAACAATTTCGTCATATTTGCTTTGCTAATTGCTAAGCAAATAACATCATATTTACATTGAATTCGATAACGCTTCATGTAATTATCTACTCAATGTAAGCGCTTACAAAATAATATAGATAAGCATGTAAGCGCTTTCAAATGTAAATTTATCATTAATCAGAAAAATAGCAACAGAGGTTACTTGTGGACACACCAGTTCAGCCGAATATTTCATCCGCCCAAGAGCAAGGGGCAAACGGTGGCTACCGTTTTGCGCTAATCTCACTTACCACGTTGTTTTTCATGTGGGGATTTATTACATGTTTGAACGACATTCTTATTCCCTATCTAAAAGGAGCTTTTAACCTTAGCTTTACGCAAGCAATGTTAATTCAATTTTGTTTCTTTAGCGCTTATTTCATCGTTTCGCTCCCTGCGGGAATGGTTGTGTCGCGCATTGGTTACCAAAAAGGTATTGTGCTTGGCTTAGCTATAGCATGTGTAGGCTGTTTGCTGTTTTTCCCTGCTGCGTCTAGTCAAATTTATGGTATTTTCTTGTTGGCGCTCTTTGTGTTGGCGTCAGGTATAACTATACTTCAAGTGTCTGCCAACCCTTTCGTGACAGCACTTGGTGACCCTAAAACGGCATCGTCACGACTTACCATGACCCAGGCATTCAATGCGTTTGGTACCACAGTGGCGCCATTCTTCGGCTCTTATCTTATCTACGGTGCCACAGGTGAGCACGGTGGCGGCACGCCAAGTCCATCAGATGTACAGGTTCCTTATCTTATATTGGCGGCATCGCTACTGCTTCTTGCTCTTGTATTCATGTACTTGAAGTTACCTAAGCTTAACCACACAGGCGCAAATGCAGGTGTATTTAAAGGCGGCGCATGGCATCACAAGCACCTTGTATTAGGTGCGGTGGGTATATTTATGTACGTAGGTGCCGAAGTTGCCATTGGTAGCATGCTAGTTAACTACTTAGCTAGCCCTGCGGTGGGCGGCTTAACTGAAGCTGGCGCGGCAAAACTGCTGGCGTATTACTGGGGCGGAGCCATGGTAGGGCGCTTTATCGGCGCTGTCGTTATGCAAAAAATCTCAGGTGGTTATGTATTGGCCTTTAATGCTTGTATAGCAATTGGCCTTATTTTGCTATCGCTTTCAAGTACGGGTGACCTTGCGCTGTGGAGTATATTAGGCGTAGGTTTATTTAACTCAATAATGTTCCCTACCATTTTCAGTCTTGCACTACAGCAACTAGGTAAGGACACACCGCAAGGTTCAGGTATTTTATGCCTAGCTATTGTGGGGGGGGCTATCGTTCCACTTTTTCAAGGTATGCTGGCCGACTCATTTGGGGTCACGCTTTCATTCCTATTACCCGCTTCGTGCTATATCTACATTGCTTATTACGGCCTTGTAGGAAGTCGCGTATCTAAATTTCAAACCACGGAAAAGTAACGAGGATTAATAATGCGAAAAAGTCTAATCGCGAAGGTTGTTGCAGGTGCATTGGTCAGTGTCTTAGTTAGCGCTTGTGCATCCGATGAAGACGCTTCTTCAGTTAACAGTGCCGTAGAAAAAACGAATAAAGCCAGTGAGATATGGCCTAAGCTAGATATCGAAGTAAAGTCAGACCCTGCGGTAGAGAAAAAGGTAGATGATATTTTATCTACCATGACGCTTGAACAGAAAATTGCGCAGATGATACAGCCAGAAATTCGCAATATCACTGTTGAAGACATGCGTAAGTATGGGTTTGGCTCTTACCTCAATGGTGGTGGCGCGTTTCCGAATAACGACAAGCATGCAACTCCTGAAGATTGGGTGGAACTTGCCGAAAAGCTATATCAAGCTTCCATTGACGACAGCCTAGATGGTTCAACAATCCCGACAATGTGGGGTACCGATGCTGTTCACGGCCATAACAATGTTATTGGCGCCACTTTATTTCCTCATAACATAGGTTTAGGTGCGGCGAATAATCCTGAGCTAGTAGAGAAAATTGCTCATATCACAGCGAAAGAGGTGATGGCTACGGGCATTGATTGGGTATTTGCGCCTACTGTTGCTGTGGTACGGGACGATCGCTGGGGCAGAACCTATGAAAGCTACTCTGAAGATCCGGCGATTGTAAGAGAATATGCCGCATCTGTGGTTAAAGGTCTACAAGGTGCTGCTGACAAAGACTTTTTAAGCGATCAGCGTGTAATCAGCACGGTAAAACACTTTGTCGGTGATGGCGGTACCGTAGGCGGAGACGACCAAGGTGATAACGTAGCTAGCGAGCAAGAGCTATTCGATATTCATGCCCAAGGTTATGTTGGCGGATTAACCGCTGGTGCGCAGTCTGTTATGGCATCGTTCAACAGCTGGAATGGCGACAAACTTCACGGTCATAAGTATCTATTAAATGATGTACTTAAAGACCAAATGGGCTTTGACGGCTTTGTAGTTGGCGATTGGAACGGTCACGGCCAAGTTAAAGGCTGTAATAACGAAGACTGCGCGCAAGCTATCAACGCGGGTCTGGATATTTTCATGGTACCTAACGATTGGAAGGTACTGTACGACAACACCCTCGCGCAAGTGAAAGATGGCACTATCGCGATGACGCGTATCGATGATGCTGTGCGCCGTATTCTTCGTGTGAAAGTACGAGCGGGCCTTTTCGATAAGCCTAGCCCAGCAAATCGACCACTTTCAGGTAACCGTTCATTAATTGGCAAAGCTGAGCATCGCGAAGTAGCTGCACAAGCGGTACGTGAGTCACTTGTACTGCTGAAAAACAAAGATAAAACTCTGCCTCTTTCCGCAAATAAAAATATATTAGTGGCCGGTGATGGCGCCGACAACATTGGTAAGCAGTCTGGTGGCTGGAGTATTACGTGGCAAGGCACCAACAATACTAATGCCGACTTCCCAGGCGGTAGTTCTATTTACGACGGTATACAAGAGCATGTCGAAAGTGCAGGTGGTAACGTAGAGCTTTCTGTTGAGGGCGATTTTGAAACTAAGCCAGATGTCGCCATTGTGGTATTCGGGGAAGAGCCTTACGCAGAAGGCCACGGCGATAGAGAAACGCTTATCTACCAATACGGCAGTAAGAAAGACTTAGCGCTACTTGAAAAGCTGAAGTCTCAAGGTATTCCTGTGGTATCTGTGTTTATCAGCGGCCGCCCAATGTGGGTAAATGCCGAGCTTAATGCATCTGACGCTTTTGTCGCCGCTTGGTTACCTGGCTCTGAAGGTGCTGCGGTAGCTGATGTGCTGTTTGGCGAGCAAGACTTCAAAGGAAAACTATCTTTCTCTTGGCCATCAGAGCCTCAGCAGATAGTTAATAAAGGCGATGAGGCTTACGAGCCGCTCTTACCTTATGGTTTTGGTCTTACTTTCAGCGATGAAAATGTATTAAGCGATGCGTTAAATACTGAAATAAAAGTCAGCACTGACAGCAACAAGCCGATGGTAATCCTTAATGGTGCCGTGCAGTCACCATGGGTACTATGGCTGTATTCAGGTGATGAAACGTTACCTGTAAATGCAAGCACTCACACCCTTGGTGCGCTGACCTACCGCACTGTAGACAAAGTAGTGCAAGAAGATGCACGAAAAGTCACCTTTGATGGCTCTAAATTTGCGGCTATGCGCTTTGCTAGCAAAAGCTTCTTCCGTGAAGATTTAAGTGCACAACTACTTACAGAAGGTGTGTTAAGCTTTAACGTTAGCCGTCACTCAGATATTAATGCGCCTGTTACCGTGGGCATGAACTGTGAGGGCGAAGGTGATGCTGCGGGCAGCTGTTCAACGCAGATTGATATTAGCGAGCAGCTAAAAGCAATGCCTGCTGATACATGGACAAACGTGAGTATTGACCTGCAGTGCTTTGTTGACGGGGGCATTGACTTCACTGGTCTTGTCGTACCGTTTGAGCTAGGCAGCTCAGGTAAGGCAAGTTTGAGCGTCGCAGATATTCAGTTTACGCCAAGTGCGGCAGAATCAGCGAGTATAAGCTGCCAAGAGTAAGTTAAAGCTCTATCAATAGACCTTGAACAACGTCGCCGGGGCAAAGCCTTGGCGACGTTTTTGTTTGTAAAAAGCTCAACCCCCACTCATTGATCTCACCGATCTTTTCTCCACGTTACCCCGTAAGTATGCTTATTAAGTCTGCAAATCAGTGGCTGGATGAAAACTGATTCAAGCAGGGTATTTGTGATGAATCCCCGTTCACATCAATGTTTATTTACAGGGTAGTAATATGACAATTGAAAAAACACCCACACCCCACCTTTATCTTGCTTTAACGCCGGTTATTCTTACCCTTTTGATATTGGGTATGCAGATTTTCTACTTCGGCGTGTTTGAGCCTCACATACCGCTTGCTATTGGCATAGCATTGACCAGTTTTGTAGGGACTTATCTTGGTCTGACGTGGGAACAAGTGAGAGCGGGGATATTTAAAGTCATCCACGTGGCCTTGCCTTCGGTAAGTGTTCTTATTGTTGTCGGAATGATCATAGGTATTTGGATCGCCAGCGGTACTGTACCTACCATTATTTACTATGGGTTAAAGACCCTTTCTCCCCAAATCTTTCTGGCTGCCGGTATGGTCATATGTGCAGTCGTTTCCGTTTCGCTAGGTACAAGTTGGGGGAGCGTAGGCACCGTTGGTTTAGCATTAATGGGCATTGGTGAGGGATTCGATATACCCATGTATTGGACCGCGGGAGCCGTGGTTTCTGGGGCTTTCTTTGGCGATAAAGTTTCACCGCTGTCGGATACCACAAACCTTGCTCCAGCCGTTACGGGTACGGATGTGTTTTCACATATAAAAAATATGATGGCAACAACAATCCCCGCCATGGTAATCGCTTTTTTGATTTATCTAGGTGTAGGTTTCTTTGTCATAGATGCACAAACCGTTTCGTTTGCTAAAATTGCGGGTATCACCACAGCACTAGAAGATAATTTCACCATTTCTGGCTGGGCTCTCTCGCCAGCACTGATTGTTATGGGGTTAGCACTTAAAAAGATTCCGCCACTTCCTGCATTATTTGCTGGTGCCGTAGTGGGAGGTGTATTTGCCATGTTTATGCAGGGGCAAAGCCTGCAGGCCGTATTCGATTACGCAAACAACGGCTACTCCATTAATACCAATATCGTTGAAATAGATAGCTTGCTTAATCGCGGTGGTGTTCAGTCTATGATGTGGACCATCTCCTTGGTGCTTATTGCCCTTGGTTTCGGCGGAGCGTTAGAAACTACGGGATGCTTACGAAGCATCATTAACGCAATCAAAAGCAAAGCAAAGACCTTTGCCGGTACACAGGTTGCGGCTGTTGGCACTGCCTTTTCTACTAATCTAGTGGCAGGCGACCCATACCTGTCGGTGGCTTTACCTGGAAGGATGTATTCTCCTGTTTACCGTGGCATGGGCTACTCCACCCTCAATCTGTCACGCGGTATTGAAGAGGGAGGAACGCTAATGTCTCCGCTTATACCTTGGAATGCCGGTGGTGCCTTTGTAATATCCGCACTCGGCCTTGGTATTTCAGGTGCCAACTTGCAAAACTTGCTGTATATCCCTCTTGCTTTCGCATGTTGGACGGCTCCCTTGATAGGCATATTCTATGCCTTCGTTGGCTGGTTCTCGCCAAAAGCTACAGACGCCGAACGTGAACACTGGAAAGCGTCTGGCGCTGCAATTGCGAAGTTTAACAAAGACGGCACACCCATGACTGATTAACAAAAGCTTAGTAATTGGTTTACTAAGCTTTTGTATTGATGACAACGGTCATGAATAAAAAAGGGCCTTAGAAAGGCCCTTATCGTAAGTGCTTACTAAACTTAGAAGCTGTATCTAGCACCTAGCGTGTAGCGAGGGCCATACTGACGGGCAAATAAGAATTGCTCTTCAAATCGGCCGTAACCACGCTCGGTTTCGTCGTTGATGTTTACACCTTCTAGGAACACCGTTAGGTGCTCATTTACATCGTAGTTGATGCTGGCATCAACTTGACCAAAGGTGTCGAACTGGGTAGCTGGGTTATCTGATGAACCTTGCGCTTGACCAATACCAACAACATAGTCTGAACGCCATGCGTAAGTAACTTTTACAGACAAACCTTCCTTCTCGTAAAACACTTGGAAGTTTGCTGAATCACTGATACCTACTAGCGGGTTTTGCTGTTCTAGGTTGTATGGGTCGTACTCTACGTCACCGTCAACCAGTGTTGCGTTAGCACCAAAACCAAAGCCTGTTTCACCAAACGTATGCTGAACAGCAAGCTCGATACCTTCAACGGTTTTTGATTCGTTAAGGTTACGTGGCTTCACTACGTTCCACTCAATAAGCGGGTCGTCAGAGTTCGGCTCAACTACGCCTTCAGCGTTGGCATAACCCGCCGACAAGAAGTAGTCGTAAATGTTGCTGTCGGTGGCTTGAATCCCGTCTGCTTCAAGTGCAGATACCGCTTCTTGCCATCTTGGACCAAGGTAGATGTCATTCAGTCCGTCAAAGGTTTCAAGTGCACCTTGCGTATCGATGTAGTTTTTAACCGACTTTCTAAATAGTCCCACAGACGCATAGCTCGCTTCGTCGTAGTACCACTCGAAAGATAAGTCTAAGTTAGTTGACTCATAAGGTTTAAGGTCGGTACTACCTTCAGACACGGTTCTTGAACCAATTTTAGGGCTGCCGCTAAACGAACGTCCGCCTTGTAAGAAGCCGATAGGTGCACGAGTAATCGATTTACCCCAAGAGAAGCGGGCAACAATGTCGTCAGTTACATCAACTTTCACGTCGAACATAGGAAGCAATACATCGTACTTACCGGTAAAGTCCTGCTCTTCAACACCGTCTTGGAAAACAGTGATCCACTCACCAGCTGCAACCCAGTTCACTTGGATAGGAACACGAACTTCAGCTGTGCTAGGTACCTCAGTTTCTTCGTAGCGAAGACCAGCGTTAACCTGAACATAAAAGTCGCTAACTTCAAAATCCCATTCGGTCTGAACATAAATAGAGTCTGTTGTCTCTTCTACATTGCTTACCGAAGGATCACCGCTGAAATATGGGTCAATAGAATACGCATTGCTTTCACCCACAACGTCAGCAGTGATGAATTGAAGCTGACGCGCAATGGCTTCATCAAAGTCAAAGGTGTAGTAATAGCCTGGGTTCATATTTGCACCGCCACCATCAAAGGCGTCTAAGAAGCCTGAGGTGTCGTTGCGAACGAACATACTGTCTGGGAAGATTTCCGTGAACGACGGGCTAAAGCCAGGTCCGCCGCGTAGTCCGCTCCATGCGGTAAAGCCAGATAGAGACTGTTCTGTGCGTGCTACACCAAAATCAATTTTAACAAGCGGAATATCCCACGCAGAGTTATACCAAGTACCGTCTAACTGCAGTTGCTCAATGTCAGAACGTCCTGGTGAATAGATGAACTGACTAAAGTTAGAGTCAATTTCACCCGGCATAATTTCATTAGTGCCGTTATTCCAGTTTACATAGACTTGAGGAATTTCACCTTCACGGTAGTCATAAACTTTAGAATCTAGTTGATTTGAACCAAGAATGATCTGCCCAGCGCTACCCAATCCTTCGTCATAACCATTGTCGGTTTTGTTATAAGAATCATGGTAATCCAAACGGAAATGCCAATCGTCATTTACCATCCAGTCTAAGTTTACACCTAGTGAACGTGCATCAACGCGGGTAGTGTTGCGGCTTGCGGTAAAGGAGCCGTCATCGCCACTGATATCTGCATAAACAGCAGTACCATTTTCATCAAGCTCGTAAGCATTGATGTTAGCACCAAAGTTGTTCCAAATACCCCAACCCACACTGTTAGTGCCGGTAGTTGCACGAGACGCGGTGTAGTCTATCGTCGCGGTAAACTCATCTACAGGGCGGAACTGGAAGGTAACTTGCCCATTTGAACGTTCACGCTGTACATCATTAATGCTGTAGTTCATGTCTTTCGGGAAGAACGCCGCATCGGTAATATTAGTACGGTTGTCAACAACGTTGCTTGGATCTAGCTCAGGCAGAGCATCGTTCTCTTGAAGTACCCAACCTTGAATAGCAGCCGACTGCTGTTGGAAATCACGCTCTTGGTGTGAAAATGATACTCCGAATCCGAACATATCATCAGCAAAAGTATTGGTGTAAACACCTGCGATCTCAGGGGTTACATCGTCACCAGCTTCATTAGACGTATCGTAAATACCTTTTACTGAAATAGTCGCGTTCTGTCCTGACTGGGAAAGCGGCTTCATAGTAATGATATTTACCGTAGCACCTAAGCCCCCGCTCGGGTTTTCTGCACGGGCAGTTTTTTGAAGCTCTAGCGTGCTTACGCCTTCAGATGAAAGGTTGGCAAGGTCGAAAGAACGGGTAAAACCGGTACCCGGCATTTGGCGGCCATTTAGGGTTACCAGATTGAATTCTGGGCCGAAACCACGAACAGTAATTTGGCTACCCTCACCGTTATTACGACTAATAGTTACACCCGTAATACGCTGGAGTGCTTCAGCCAAGTTGGTATCAGGAAATTTACCTAGCTCTTCAGCTGATATGGCGTCTACTACACCGCTCGAGCTGCGCTTTAGGTCCATTGAGCGGATCATACTGCCGCGAATACCGCTAACTTGAATAACTTCTACTTCGCCTTCTGCGGGCGTTGCTGTTTCTGCTTCTTGAGCGTACGCGGGTAGCACAAAAGAAGAGCCCATCAACAAAGCCATTGATGTGGCAAGCTGGGTCTTTTTAAAAGGTGTGTTTTTCATAATTGCCCTACTAATTCTTATCAATTTTGTATGCCGCCTAAGCACTGCTTAGGCGACACATGCTTTGCTATTGCGCTGCAATTTCAACATTATCAACGCGGTATACTGCGCCCTCACCAGAGCCCCATGCAGGGAACATCATGATGACGTTGATTGCACTGATATCCAGACCTAAGTCATAAAGCGTTTGAAGAGGGAAAGTATAGGTTTGCCACTCGCCTTCAACAGGGTCTACACCTTCAAGGCTAGCTGAAATAGGAAGTTCTACGGCTGATGACACATTGATAGATTCAATTTTGAACAACCAAGGCGCTGATGCATTGTTAGGCATAGAGCTTACTTTCATTTCAAATCGCACAGCACCGTCAGTAAGTAGTGCTGACGCGTCGTAAGAGTGACCGTCATCAGCAATGATGCCCATTACCGTTGGCGTTGCGCCAATTCGAAACTCAGCAACTGTTCCGTGGTCTGCATCATCAACTTCCTCGGTAGGCGTTGAGCCACCGCAGCAATCCCAAATACGCCACTGGTCTGCCGCAGTGTCTGCAAACAAGGTAATGCCAGACGCTGAAGGCGCGTCTTGCCCACTGTCAGGATGGTATATTTTTACGTTGTCTAAGCGATACACGGCGCCTTCACCAGTACTCCAAGCAGGGAATACCATAATGACGTCGATGGCGCTAACATCTAAGCCACGGGCCTGCAAATCTGAAATAGGGAACGTATATGTCTGCCACTCACCTTCAACAGGAGCTTGACCTTCAACGCTATCCGCTAATGGTAGTTCTACCGCAGTTAATGCATCGTTAGACTCAACTTTAAATAGCCACGTAGAGTCTGGATTGTTAGGAGCGCTCACTACTCTCATATCAAACTGTAGAAGGCCACCATCTGTAAGTGCAGTTGCATCAAATGGGGTATCACCACCACCAGCGGCAGAACGAGTAATAAAGCCCATTACGGTAGGTTCAGCGCCAATACGGAATTCTGCAGTTAAACCGTGCTCTTCATTATCCATTTCTTCAGTTGGCGTAGAGCCTCCACAGCAGTCCCACATGGGCCAGTCAGGGTTTTGGCCATCTTCGAAGATAGTAAGTTCAGGATATGCAACCGCACCGTCCTGTGAAATTTCTACATTAGTAATTTGATAAACGGCACCTTCACCTGCGCCCCAGTCAGGGAAAATCATAATGGTATCAATGGCGCTGGTATCTAGTTCTGCTTCAGCAAACATACTGATAGGAAATTGATAGCTTTCCCATACGCCCACTTGCGGTGTAGCAGGTGCAGTATCTGAAGGTCCAACGTAGCCGCTCATCAGTGAAAAAGAGGCGTCAGTAGTTGCTTCAGTACTTTCAACTTTCAGGTTCCAGTTTGCTTCAGCGTTATTAGGTGCAGAAACAAGTTTTAAATCAAATTTTAAGCTACCAATGCCTTCAAGGGGAGATGCATCAAATGGAGAGGCTTCACCTTCTGGGTCAGTAAGAAACGCATCGCGGCTGATAAAACCAACTACGGTAGGTTCTGCACCAAAGGTAAATTCATAAACCTGACCTAGCTCAGTATCTTCAACAAGTTGAGGTGTAGAGCCACCACAGCAATCCCACGCTGCCCAATTTGGGTTAGGAGTGCCATCAAAAATGGTTAAGTCTTGTGGAATGCCGGTAGAAGGCGGAGAAGGGATGGGAGCTGCGCCTTCAACCAAAGCATCGTCTACACTGTCGTAGCCAGGACGCACAGTTTCACAACCTTTACCAGTGTCAGGATCTGACGCACACTTATAAACGCGCACGTAGTCAATTTCGAACGTTTGACCGTCTACGAATGCATCTGCATCTATGCCTGTTTCGTTAACTGCTTCAGGCCAGCTTCCGCCCACAGCGAAGTTGAGGATCATGAAAAATTCTTGATCGTATGGGGCGTTATTCCACTGAGTCTCTAGTTCACCAGTAATTTGGTCGAAGTACTCAGTGTACCAACCGCGATGAGAAAGACCTGTGGCATCACCATTTGCGTTATAGCGCACTTCAGAGCGACGTTGAGTAGCGTACAAATATCCGTCCATGTACCAACGAATTTCACCTTCCTGCCATTCTATTGCGTAGGTGTGGAAGTCATCAGCTGGGTTCGCGCCATCAGGAAGAGAATATGCTTGACCAGAGCTATCATTGTTCGGCCATTCTTGACCATAGTGAAGGGTGCCGTAGATGTGGTTTTCAGGGTTACCTTCTGCGTCTGCTGCTTTCAGGTTTACCGCTTCCATAATGTCGATTTCACCAGAGCGAGGCCAGCCGCCATATACAGAATCAGTAGGCATCATCCAAAACGCCGGCCAACTACCTTGTCCTTCCGGTAGTTTTGCGCGCATTTCAAAACGGCCATATTTAAAATCGGCTTTGTATTGAGTAATTAATCGGGCTGACGTGTAAGGCTTTGGTGCACCTTCTTCGGCAGGAAGCGCAACAATTTTTAGACTACCATCAGACACAAATGAATTGTCTTCACTGTCTGTGTAGCATTGGGCTTCATTGTTACCGCCACCGTCGCAGTTTACTTCATGGGTCCAGTTATCATCGTTAATACTGGTTCCATCGAACTCGTCGCTCCAAACAAGCTCCCAGTCAGTAACGGGAACCGTTGCGTCAACAACGTCGATATCCGTAGAGGTTGTTGCTCCACCTCCACAGCCAAATAGGGTTGTGACTGAGATCGCGGCTGCTATCCGCGAGAGTTGAGATGCTTTTTTCGTCATTGTTTTCAGCCCTGATCAAAAGAAATTGGGTTTTTATGTTGTGGCAAATGCCACGTAAAAAGCTTGTGTAAGCGCTTACAAAATGGGTCAAATAAAAATGGCTGTTTGAAAGCGCTTACATTACATTAAGCCACTGACACGTAAAGATCAATACTGTTCTCAAAAAATTAACATTTAGTAGAGTGGTTGTTTATCGTAAAAAATATAAAAATATAAATATTATCAGTAGGTTGGATGATGTTAATGGTTTTCTTTATAAAGATAGCTTTAACGATTCACTCAGCATTTACAAATGGAAAGGCTTGGTTGTTAATAAGGTGTTTGGAGTATTTCACTCGCACCAAATAGTGCTTCACGATAAGCTTTCTTTATAGTTTAGAAAGAGCATAGCCCATGCACAATCACCATCATCATGTCGACACTACTTCTTCTAAGGAAGATTCCACTCGTATCGGATGGGCATTCTGGCTGAACTTTACGTTTACTATTATCGAGTTTATCGGTGGTTGGCTCACTAACAGTGTGGCTATAATGGCAGATGCTGTTCATGACCTAGGCGATTCCCTCTCAATTGGGTTAGCCTGGTACTTAAGTAAACTAGGTCATAAAGCCTCTACCGAAAAGTATACCTATGGCTTTAAAAGGCTAAGTTTAATGGGAGCAATGATTAACGGTCTCATTTTAATACTTGGTTCAATTTGGGTAATGTCTGAGGCCATCCCACGTCTATATAACCCAGAGATGCCTGTAACGGAAGGCATGATAGGACTTGCTATATTGGGAATCATGGTAAATGGCCTCGCGGCCTATAAACTTCATGGCGGCCACTCAATGAATGAGAAAGTGCTTAACTGGCACTTAATTGAAGATGCGATGGGGTGGGTGGCAGTGCTAGTCGTAGCTATTGTACTTCACTTTGTAGAATGGCCCATTCTCGACCCAATATTATCGATAGGTTTTACCCTCTTTATATTAATAAACGTAGTGAGATACGTTGTGCAGACAATGTCTTTGTTTTTACAAGGTGTGCCTGACGTATCTACGCGAAAGGCTATTAGCCAAGCGTTGCTGTCTATGGAGCATGTTGAAGAGCTTCATCATTTACACTTTTGGTCTTTAGATGGTGAACAACATGTGCTTACCGTTCATGTCGTCATCAATTGTGCTGTGGACAATGAAAAGTTACGTCAGTTAAAAGCTGAGGTTCATAGACGTCTAGCGCCATTTGCACTTGCACATACAACCGTAGAGTTCGAACTACCGGGAGAGCCATGCCGTGATGAGAATGATCATTTGCATGCCCATTCTCATCATCATGAACACGACGAGATAAATTAACATGCAATAGAGGCAGGGACAGGAAGCCGTTAGATAATCGTATTTCTAATTGCCTAAGCGCTTGAGTTATCGCTCTCAAAAAAAGAGGGGCGTATACACGCCCCTTTAAACACACACGCTTTAGAGATTTAGAATTGTGCCTTGAAGGCTACACCGTAGTAACGGTCAGCGTCGCGAGGGATTTGATAACGGAAGTTATCACCGCTATACGTCGTTGCATAGCTTTCATCAAGTAAGTTTTTAGCAATCAAAGATACGCGGAATGCATCGTCTTTGAATGAGAAACTCACGCTTGCATTAAGCATGCTGTAGTCAGGCAACAATGAGTGCGGATTAAATTCACCCGTATTGCCTGGTAAGTCAGAGTACTGCTCGTCGGTGTAGATATACGATGCGTTATAGTAAACATCGAATCCGTGCTCTGTTTCCATAAAGTATTCAGCGCTTAGCGAGTATTTCATGTCAGGTGAGAAAGGAACATCAAGCCCTGAACGGTCAGTACATGTCGCTTCTTCAGGACAGTTAAACTCATCGATTTCTGCTTTCGTGTATGCAGCACCACCGATTAACGTAAGGTTGTCGGTTGCGTTCCACATCATATCAAGCTCGATACCCTGTGTTGTCACATCACCGGCATTGGTCAGACGTGTAATACATGCACCGTCTGAACAATCGAAATTATTCGCTTGGAAGCCTTCAATGTCGGTGCTAAACAAAGCAACGTTTAACAATAGGTCGCGGCTTGCGTACTTGTAGCCTATCTCGAAAGCGTCAGATTCTTCAGCGCCAATAGGGCGACCGTCGTTGTCTGGATTAAAGTTATAGTAAACGTTGAAACCCGGGCCTTTATAGCCTTGTGAGTAAGTAGCATAAACCATCTGATTTTGGTCAAGGTCGTATTGAAGACCAACACGGCCAGACAGATTGGTTTCATCTACTACCCCTTCTGCATCCGTGTTTTCAGTCGCTGGGCGAACACCAACACCACGGCGTCCATATTCATCGTTGCTAATACGGCGATGCTTATAAGATACTTCATCATCGGTATAGCGAAGGCCGAAGATAAGACGCATATCATCGCTTAAATCGTAAGTACCATCGCCGTATACCGCCCAGTTGTTAAACTCGGTGCTCATAAATGCAGTGGCAGAAACGATATCGTTTGCGTTACAAGACACACCCAATGAGTCTGCATAGGCGTCTAAGTCTGATAGCGCGTTGGTTAGGTCGTCTCCTGATAAATTGTTTTCTGCGTAAAAAGATAGTGCCTGATCAAGCTGACCATTATTGTTTTGGCAGCTTGCATCTCGTGTAAAGTTACGTTCAGAATCCATGTTCCAGTAGAATATACCCGCAAGGAAATTAAATGGACCTGCTAGGTTAGAAGCAACACGGAACTCTTGAGAAAACTGACTCCACTCCTGTTCACCCACATCGTGCAGTTGGAACGGTACGCCGAAAACAGGCTGATCGCTGTCGCCAGCAATTGAGGTAAAGTCACCTTCGCGAAATTCTGTGTTTTCCCATGAACGCTGGGCTGTGATTGAAGTAAAAGTATAATCGCCGACGGTCTTATCAACCTGAACAGAGAAGGCAGAATGGTCGTCGATGGTACGAGACTCAAAATCATGGTCAATTTGACGCTGCTCTAAATCAATGCCGTCTGCAATGGTTGCACTGCTAGGCGCTGCCTCAGAGTCTGGGTTACGACCGCTTGATACGCCTTCTAAATCGGCACAACAGTCGTCATCAGCACTGTAAAATTCGCTAATAAATTTAACTTTTAAATCGTTGGTTGGTTCGTAAAGCACGACAGCCCGTGCACCTTCGCGGTCGTAGCCATTTACTGTTTCGTTGTTATAGACGTTGTCGATATAACCGTCGAATTTACCTTGGAAAACGGTCAAGCTAGCTGAAAGGTCGTCTGTTAAACCTCCACTCACTGTGCCTTTTAAACGGTATTCGTTGTCTTGGTAAAATTCAGTAGAAAGGCTACCTGTTAAGTCCTGTGACGGGTCTTTTGTAGTGATATTTACTACGCCCGCTGACGCGTTTTTACCGAAAAGTGTGCCTTGTGGGCCGCGCAGAACTTCAATACGGTCAACGTCGTATAGGTCGGCAAAAGCCTGTCCAGAGCGGCCTAATACGACGCCATCTACTACTGTTGCCACACTTGGCTCTGCTGCGATACTAAATGAAATTGTGCCAATACCCCGAACCGTTAATGCAGAGTTACGGGTTGTGGTACCTTTACGAAAACTTACCGATGGGACGAGAGCCTGAAGATTCTCAACATTATTTGCGAAAGCCGACTCTATCTGGTCACCGCGTAATACTGATACTGCTACAGGAACATCGCTAATACTTTGTACACGTTTCTGTGAGGTTACGACAATCTGCTCGAATGACTTATCGTCTTTTGCAGCTTCGGTTTGTTCAGTCTCTGCATCTTGCGCATAGGCATTTGCGTTAAGCAGCAATCCAGATGTCATAGCAAGGGTTACCGCCTTACTGATGATCGATCTTTTTGTATTCATGTTGTTCTCCAGGGTATTTCGCTTATCTCGCTCTAACTAACAATGGCCAACATTTTTCGGATATATCAACCGTTGTAAGTAGACGGTGTTTGGTTTTTTATTTTTTTTAGCTACATAAGGGGCATCATTTAAAACGCCGCACTATGTGATTTGTCATTACCAGTCTTTATAAAAGATATCTTTCGTCTGATGTCTTATATAAGAGTAATTAAGTTAAACAATTGTTAAGTCGTTTGCAAACGTTATGTTAACTTTTTTGTGTTTTTTCTATACAGGAGCGAAGTGTTCGTTTTAAGCCGGCTGAGAAGCAAGGCGCTTTAAGCCTTGCTCGTATTTTACCCGCCACCACTTAAGGCTAATGCCAATGGCGGCGAAACAACTTGCCCACAAGCCAATTAAAGCCGGTATAAAGGCGTTACTGATCCCGCCTACAAAGCCCACTGGGGAGAACATCAGATACAGGGTAGCGATAAGGCCTACCAGCACAATCGCGCAGGGGATAGCGTAGCGCCATGGGGTCATATTAACTTCGGCCTTAGGCGTAAAATGCCATGGCGTCGCCATTGGATACAGTTTACCTATAGTTAACATAATGGTCATTTCTATAGCGAATAAAATGGCATATATGTGAATGAAATTAATATCCACTTCCCACACGAACTTCAATAGCCCATAAGCGATTACGTGGAAGATAATTGCCACTTTTGCGGCTAGGGCAGGGACTTTCTTAGTAAACAGTCCCACGAGCACAATGGTGATGACAGGGATGTTGTAGAACCCAGTGAATATGCGAATAATTTGCCATAAGCCTTCAGGTGCAAACATAAGCAGTGGCGCAGTGATAAAAGACAGCACAGCAATTACGATACTGGTGATCTTAGCCACGCGTATTAGCTTTTCGTCACTCACTTTATCTTTCTTGAAGGGCTTATAAACGTCTAAGCAAAATAGAGTGGCAGCACTGTTAAGCAGTGAATTAAAAGAGCTAAACACCGCACCAAGCAATACAGCTAGGAAAAACCCCGACAAATACTGTGGCAGTACGTCTTTAACCAAATGGGGGTAAGCGAGGTCGATAGTTTGTAGGTTTTCATCCTGGTATAGATGGTAAGCAATAACGCCAGGTAGCATCATCATGAAAGGTACGAGTACTTTAAAATACCCAGAGAACAACACACCTTTTTGACCTTCAACCAGGTTCTTTGCCCCAAGGGTTCGTTGAATAACGTATTGATTTGTACCCCAATAGAACAGGTTAGCTAATATCATACCTGTAAAAATAGTACCGAAGGGGACTGGATCGTTAGCGCCGCCTATGGCATTGAGCTTTTCTGTTTCTGTTGTCGCAATAGTTGAAAGTCCGTCACTAAAGCTTCCGTCGCCTAAAGCGATTAGACCAAGTATAGGGACTAGCAAGCCAACAATTAAAAGGCCTACACCGTTAATGGTATCTGATACGGCTACGGCCTTTAAGCCACCAAAAATAGCGTAAAGCGCGCCTATGGTTCCCACGATCACAATGGTTATGACTAAGCCTACTTCATAGCTTACGTTGAAAAGGCCCGGTACATCGAACAGTCGCAAAACGGCAATGGAGCCTGAATAAAGTACCGATGGAATAGTCACTAATGAGTAGCCCACCATAAACAGTACTACGGTCATTCTACGCACGCTGTCGTCGAAGCGGTCTCGTAAAAACTCTGGTAGGGTGGAAAAAGCCCCTGCTAAATAACGGGGTAAGAAAATAAGCGCCATAATTATGGTAGAGATACCTGCGGTTACTTCCCACGCCATGGCGCTAAGGTTATAGCCGAAGGCAGAGCCGTTTAAGCCAATAAGCTGCTCTGCAGAAAGGTTAGTAAGGATCATGGACCCGGCTATAAAGGTGCCGGTCAGCCCTCTTCCTGCGAGGAAGTAACCATCTTGTGTGTTAACTTCCCCTTTGGTTTTCATGTAAGAGATAGCGGCAACGATCGCCATAAATGTCATACATGACAGTAGAGTAAGGGTAATATCCATGAACAACTCCTAAGCGCTATGCTGGCCAGTGCGAGATATTCGACATATCCATATCGGTATGCTGAACATCTGGGCCCATTACTATGCGACTGCCTTTTTGAATGAATACAGCAACATCATTAAGTGCCAATATCTCTTCTATGTATTGTTCACCCTGTACCACTTCATCGGTACCGAAGCGCACCCACTCGCCTTTAGGTAAGTAGTATTTAATTTTGCCGCCAGGCACGACACAAGGCACCACCAGCAAGTCATCACCACACATAAACTGTTGTTCAAAAGCGTGAGTAAGCGGCTGGTCAGGAAAGGCTAACGCCATAGCTCGCTGAACCGGCAGGCCCGTGAGAGAGGCTTTTTCTGCGGTTTGTTTTAAATAAGGAATAAGCTTGTAACGCAGTTTTAATGCGCTAAAAACTGCATTTGATGCTTCATCACCATATGACCAGGGTTCACGAGGGCCAATACCATGTAATCGCATGTGGGCGCTAAATACTGATGCTTGCGCCCAACGTACATAGAGCTCTGCATCTCGGGTATCTTTGTAAAAACCGCCGATATCTGTAGCAAAGAAGGGTCCGCCTGACATACCCCACGATAAGCTGCCACGTATACTTGCCGCGAGGCCGTGCCAATCAGCTTGCGGGTCTCCGCCCCACTGCGATGGATAGCGCTGGCTTCCCGTCCAAGCAGAACGGCTAAATAAGAATGGGCCAGTTTTGCAGTAAGCTGCAGCTGCCTCATAAACGCAGCGGTTATAAAGCATACTGTAAACATTGTGCAGGCGATTGCCGGAATCACCGCTATACGACAGCATATTGTCGTCTTCTAGCTGCTCGCCAAAGTCGGCCTTGATCATGTCTACACCAAGGTCAAATAGAGGTTTGTGTGAGGTTTTCCAAAACTCATAAGCTTCTGGGTGGGTAAAGTCTAAGATACCTGAGTCTGGCAGCGGCGTAAGCACCTCCCCAAATGGGCTCAAGTCCCATTCATAGCGATACGCTTCGCCAGTGCGCTTATCTTTTATCAGCCAGCCTTTTTCTGCAGCTTTTTTATAAAGAGGGTTTTTCACTGAAATCATGGGGTATTCCCATACACAGATTTTAAAACCTAACGCTTTGAGCTCATCAATAACTGGCTGTGGGTCTTCGTAGCGCTTCGGGTCCCACTCAAAAGCAAAGCGGGTATCTGTGTCTTGCCATGCGCGACCATCAAGGGTAATAACATCGCAAGGCATATTCTTTTCGCGCACTTCACGGGCTACGGCGAGCAGCTCATCAGCATCTTTATAATACGCTTTAGAAAGAATCACGCCTAAACTCCACGTAGGTGGTGTAGGGGCAAAGCCGGTTAATTCACTGTAGGTTTTAATGCTTTGGGCTGGAGAGTCTTGGTGGAACAAAAATACGTCAAGAAGATTATCTTCTACTAAGCAGACATACGCTCGCTGTGACCAGAGCGCATATCCTACGCCATGGGTGACAGGTGCAGGTGTATGTACAAAAAGGTTCCAACCTTCAGGGCTCCACGCATACGGAGTATTTTTGTACGACTTCTCAGCGTTTACGCCAAGGGCGTCGTGATTGTATGAACGAATAAGTTGGCCGCGTTTATCAAGCTTGCCCCATTTCTCGCCAAGACCGTAAACCGCCTCGTCATAACCAAGCTCCAGGCTCACTAACCATCCGCTGTCTGTTTTGGCAAAGGGCGGTAAACGATGCTGGCGCACAAAGTGGCCGTCGGTAGCGCTTTGTTGAACAAGCACATCATCTTTATACAGCTTAAAATGTAGAGGAGAAGCAAAAATCTCTAAACGATAATTGCCAGCGACAAGCGTGCTGTGCGACTTGCCACCTGAATATACTAACGTTTGCTTATCGGGCGACTGTGTAAGCATAGCAAAGTCATCAGTGGCGTTAACATCACTTTGAATGCGTAAGCCAAACTGGCTGATACTTAAGCTCAACTCGCCGTATTGCGTAGGGACGATAAGTGTTTTATCGTCAGACAAAAAGGGCTGCTCGGTGATGTCAGCAGCTTCAATATCGTTCCAATCTGGTTCAGTTACACAAAAAGCGTTACTCATTTCTACATTACCCTTGATGTCTTATATAAGACATAAGTTAATGAAATGTAACTTGGGTGTCAATCTGCAATTATCAATTTATAAAGATTTAGATCGGGGCTCTGTCTTTTTATTTAGACGTCTAGTTGAAGTTACACTGACCCTATTATTAGAGCAAATCTGCGCCACAGTAAGCTTGTCTCTTGTTTATGTTGAGACATTAGACACTGATATTTTTGATAATAAGCGTCACGCCACTTAACGCGAGCATGGTCAGTGCTAACAGTCGCACAGAAGCGGCAGGCACCCGCGCCGCAAGCATTCGTCCTATTCTTGTGAAAATCAGGATCACCGGGATAGCGAGTAAAGCATAAAGGAGAACATCGCTCGAAGGTAAAGTACCAAAGGGGATTATAGCCAAGCGTAATAGCGACGTTATGCTAAACACGGCCAGAAGCGTAATTCTAATTTCGTTAATTGGCCAGGCTTGTCTGTAACACTGAAATACCACTGGCGGACCGAACGTAGAGAAGAGCCCGCCTAACATTCCGCCGAGACCGCCCGCAACGGTAAAACCAAAGGCACTACCAGACGGCTGCCCCCGTTTTCTTTTAACCAATAAAAGTCCACAGCAGCTTAAAATAGCGAAACCAAGCAACAGGTTAAGCCATGTTGCCATACCAACGGATAAGTACTCCAACAGCGCATATCCTATTCCCATAAACGGAATACCGCTAAGAAGGAGAATGGTAAAAGCACGTTTGTTTATTTGTTCGGTGTTTCTTGCTACCAGACTAACAGAGTTAAAAAGGCTCAAAAAACTTACCATAAATGTTGTCGCTGTGAGGGGTAAAATACCAAACAAGGTAAAGCTAGACACCACCATAAGCCCAAAGCCAAACCCACTTAATGTTTGCAGAAGTGTCGCAAGACCTAAAAGGGCGAACATGGGGAGTAGTGTTTCCAAGGGCATGTATGTTATTCCTACTATGTATGTGATTTAAGTCAAAAATGCGCTATAACTCTTGTGTATGATATAAAAACAATAATTAAGCGTTTAGGTTAGGGTTCATGTCTTCATCTCAATTCGATCACAAACTCAGCGGTCCAAGTCTCGCTTTTCAGCCTCTGTATCAACAGGTAGCTGAATACATTAAGCAACTTATTGTTGAGCGTCGATGGCAACCCGGTGAGATGCTGCCTAGTGAGTTTAAACTGGCAGACGAGTTCAAAGTGAGTCAAGGAACCGTTCGCAAAGCGTTAACACTTCTTACCGACACTAAAATTGTAACCCGGAGGCAAGGGGTGGGCACATTCGTTTCTGAACATACCGCTCAAGATGCATTGTTTCGCTTTTTCCCGTTACAAGCTGACGGAAAAGGCGCCGATTTACCTAAAGCAGAGCTCATCAGTAAAGAGCTAGTTGAGCCGAGTGAAACAGTTCAAGCAGCTCTTGCTTTATCAGCAAAAGATAAAACGGTAAAGCTTAAACGCAGACGCATACTTGAAAACGAATTTTGTATGCTAGAAACGATATTTTTGCCATTCAAAATGTTTCCCGAAATCCACCAGCGCGAAGATATTCCGCATACCTTGTATCACTTTTATCAAACGGATTATAACCAAACCGTGTTTAAAACCCGTGACAGCATTAAAGCCGTTCTAGCGTCAAAAAGTGATGCGAAAAGCTTGGGTATTGAAAAGGGGGCACCCTTACTTTTGGTCACTCGTGTCACAGAATCTATTGATGGCAAATTAATAGAGTATCGAGAGAGTAAATGCAGAACCGACCACTATCACTATCAAGTTGAACTTGACTAACTTGCTTCACCTCTAGTCTACTCTAAGCCTTTTCTACCGCTCACATTACTGCCCTTTCCAAAAAAGCGGGCATTAATAAACGTCCGCTTTACATACCCGCCCCCGAAACCGGGGTATAAGCGTTGTCCAATCTCATCACTAAAAGCCAAACTCGATCTTTTAATTTAGTTTGTTAACACTTTGTTGACATAAGAGTGCCTGTGTAATAACTTATGTCTTATACAAGACTAAAGTTTGAAGCTGAAGTTATACAAGAGCATACTGTTAAAGTAAAACTAATTAACTTAATGCAACAAATTCTAAGGTGAATGAAGCAATGAATAAGATACCTGAGGTAGGTTTTGGCTTTTGGAAAGTAGATACTGCCATTTGTGCTGAAACAACATACCAAGCAATCAAAGCTGGATATCGCCATTTAGACTGCGCAGCAGACTATGGCAACGAAAAAGAAGTGGGCGAAGGCATTAAGCGCGCTATTGATGAAGGCCTGTGTACCAGAGAAGAGTTGTGGGTAACCTCGAAGCTTTGGAATACGTTTCATGCCCCAGAGCATGTAGAGCTGGCGCTTGAAAAAACGCTATCTGATTTACAGCTAGACTATCTAGACTTGTATCTTATCCACTTCCCTATTGCGCAAAAGTTCGTGCCAATTGAAACACGGTATCCGCCAGAGTGGTTTTACGACCCTGACGCAGCTGAACCTAAGATGGAGCTTGCTCCTGTGCCGCTTCACAAAACGTGGGAGGCCATGGAAGCGCTCGCAGATAGCGGTAAAGCAAAACAAATTGGTGTGTGTAATTACAACACGGGCTTGCTGAATGACTTAATGAGCTACGCGCGCATTAAGCCAGCTATGCTACAGATTGAATCTCATCCTTACCTTACCCAAGAACGTTTAATTCGTTTAGCAAAAGACTACGGTTTAAATGTTACCGCGTTCTCACCTTTAGGTGCGCTTTCATACCTAGAGCTTGAAATGGCTGACCAAACTGAATCAGTACTTCAGCAGGACGTAGTAAAAGCCGCTGCAAAAGCCCACGGTAAAACGCCAGCGCAAATTGTGTTGCGTTGGGGCATTCAGCGCGGCAATGCGATTATTCCGAAGACGTCAAAAGTAGAACGCATGAAAGAGAACCTGGCGCTTTTCGATTTCTCATTAAGTGAAAGTGAAATGCAGGCTATTTCTGCATTAAACATGAATCGTCGATTTAACGATCCGGGTCACTTCTGTGAAGCTGCCTTTAATCGTTTTCACCCCATTTACGACTAGGAGTAAACTATGAAAAACGTCAATGACAGCTCTGCGGTAGCGTATGCAAGCGTACCTACTCAGCACAACTACAACGGCGGCGTGTTCCCTGAAATAGTCGTGAACAATGAAAGCTGTTCCACTGTAGAAGAAACGGTTGCGTTTGTTAAAGCGAATCAGGCAGAACTTGAAGCAAAGCTTGCTAAATCAGGTGCGCTGCTGTTTAGAGGGTTCCCTCTTGATTCAGCAGAGACGTTTGACGTTTTTTCAGCAGGCTTCGGCTATCCTAACTTTACTTATCAAGAGTCGCTGTCTAACGCGGTGCGTATTAACTACACCGAACGTGTATTTACCGCTAACGAAGCACCTAAAGATGTAGAGATTTTTCTTCATCACGAAATGGCTCAAACACCTATTTCTCCAAGTAAGCTTTTCTTCTTTTGTAAAACTGCAGCAGATGAGGGCGGTGCTACGCCGTTGTGTCGTTCAGACAAACTGTTTGAAGCATTGAAAGCGGAAAGCCCCGAACTGGCAAGGGACTTTAAAGAAAAAGGTCTGAAGTACACCACTACCATGCCTGCAGCAAATGACATCAATTCAGGTCAAGGGCGTAGCTGGAAAAGCACATTGAGTGTTGAAACCGTAGAAGAGGGTGAAGCTAAGCTTAAAGAATTAGGTTACAGCTGGGAATGGTTAGAGGATGGTAGCTTAAAAGCGATTACACCTGTACTTCCTGCGGTAATCGAATTGGATGACGGTTCTGAAGTGTTCTACAACCAGCTTATTGCAGCTTACATGGGCTGGAAAGGCGTTCGCGAGAACCCATCTTCAGCCATTACGTTTGGTGACGGCAGCGCTATCCCGAAAGAAGGGCTAGAGCGTATTGCTGAGCTTTCTGAAGACTTCACGTTTGATTTAGAGTGGCAAGACGGGGACGTGGCAATTGTCGATAACTATCGTGCGATGCATGGTCGTCGCCCTTACTCTGGCGATCGCAAGCGTGTAGTGCTTGTGGCATTGGTTGCTTCAGAGCGTTAATGCAATGAATGACATAGCAGTAAAATGTAAAAACATTTGGCCTGGGCTGGGTATTGCTACCATCACGGGCATGGCGGCCTTGTTTTTAAGTGAGCACTACAATGCCCCTGCTATGTTGTTTGCGTTACTGTTAGGCATGGCAGTTTCGTTTTTATACCAAAACGATACGCCATGCGCGTGCGGTATCGATTTTACCGCAAGTACCTTGCTTCGCGCGGGTGTGGTTTTACTGGGCTTAAGAATAGCGCTAGGTGACTTGGCAGTGCTAGGTTGGCAAACAGCGCTCATGCTTGCTGGCGCCATTTTTACGACCATTGTTTTGGGCGTAGGCTTGGCAAAAGCGCTGGGACTTCAAAAACGCTTTGGTGCACTTACTGGCGGCTCCGTCGCTATTTGCGGTGCTTCTGCTGCGTTAGCCATCTCTACCATACTGCCAAAAGGTGAAAACCACGAGCGAGATACCCTGCTTACCGTTATAGGCGTAACGGCCATGTCCACTATTGCGATGGTGCTTTATCCCATAGTCGCTGGGCAATTAGGTATGACAGACACTGAAGCTGGTATCTTTCTAGGCGGCACAATTCACGACGTGGCGCAGGTGGTAGGGGCTGGTTACTCGGTGTCAGAAAGTGCGGGTGATATGGCGACCCTTACCAAATTGGTGCGCGTAGCCATGCTGATGCCGGTAGTACTGATCATGATGCTTGTCATTAAAAGATTCTATAAAGCCAGTACCCAAGCAGAAGGCGGTGAAGTACCTAAAATGCCTCTGTTTCTTATCGGTTTTATTGCTCTCATGTTGCTCAATAGCTTTGTATCGTTACCTGAATTTGTGATCGAAGCAGGTACGCAGGTTTCTCGTTTCTTTTTAGTTGTTTCCATTACTGCAATCGGCATGAAGTCAAACCTGGGCAAGCTTGCCGAAGTGGGCGTGTTGCCTATTGTCATGATAGTTGTTGAAACCCTGTGGATTGCATTGCTTATTCTCGGTTTTCTTTACGCTATGTAAAAGCCGTTTATCATTTTGCAGCAGCATATTTTAAATACAAAATCGTTTGTACTGATAAGGTGGTCTCAGTGAAAAAACATGGTCTACACGAACTTTATGCCAAAGACCCTGTAAAAGCCGACGAACAGGTTTTTCAAAGAACCAGCAATACACTGACTCGCCGAGGCTTTATCAAAGGGTTAAAGTCACTGTCTTTGTTACTCGGTGCCGAAGTGGTGTACGGGCAATTTATGCCGGCGGGCCTCATTCCTGCAGCATTTGCGCAGGCCGACACGCCTTTTTCTATTAAAGGTAAAGACGGTTTAACCATACTTAATGACAGACCATTAAACGCAGAAACACCAGCACACCTATTAGATGACGCAATCACACCTGCTTCGCGTTTTTTTGTAAGAAATAACGGTATTCCCCCGCAAGCGCCTGATACAAGCAGCTGGACGCTTACTATTGAAGGAGAGTCTGCAGCACAGTCAAAAACCTTTACCCTTGAAGAACTAAAAGCTCAATTTAAGCATTACACCTATCAGCTAACACTTGAGTGTGGCGGAAATGGGCGGGCCGAGTTCTCACCGGCCGCTACCGGTAACCAGTGGACGACAGGAGCAGTAGGCTGCCCACGCTGGACAGGAGTGAGGCTAAAAGACGTGCTAAAAGCAGTGGGCGTAAAGGAAAACGCGGTTTACATTGGCTATTACGGTGATGATCAGCATTTAAGCCGAACACCGGGCAAAGCGGCTATTTCTCGTGGCGTGCCCATCGAAAAAGCGATGGAGGACGAGTCGTTAATCGCGTGGGCAATGAATGATGAACCGCTTCCCTTGATGAACGGCTTCCCGCTGCGGCTGGTATTTGGTGGCTGGCCTGCATCAACGTCAGGTAAGTGGCTTAAGAAAATAGTAATTCGAGACCGCGTGCACGACGGTGCAAAAATGCTGGGTAAAGCCTATCGGGTCCCATGTAAACCTGTTGCGCCTGGCGCGAAAGTTGCCGACGAAGACATGTGTATTATAGAAGCTATGCCAGTTAAGTCGCTTATTACCTTTCCAAAGTCTGGCAGCGATCACTCTCTCAAAGAAAAGCTAACCGTTCGGGGACATGCATGGAGTGGTGAGGGCAAAATTGCCAAGGTGTTTACCTCTATTGATTTTGGCCAAACTTGGCATCTTGCTCAGCTGAACGCACCGGCAAACAGACACGCATGGCAGCAGTTCAGCACACAGATAAACTTCCCCCAGCAGGGCTATTACGAAGTATGGGCTAAAGCACAAGATGAGCATGGAAAGTCACAGCCTATGGTGCTACCTGGATGGAATCCAAAAGGGTATTTAAACAATGCCTGTCATCGTATCGCTGTGCGTGTGGTGTAGGTAGAGGAGTGCAAGATTTTATGTATATTAAGGGGAATGGGGCACTGGGTATGGTTTGCATAGCCGTTCGACTTATCGCCTTAGTAGGGGGGCTTCACATATCCGTAGCAGCAGCCGATACCGAGACCAATAAAACGATGAGCATGATAAGTTTATCAAAAGAGCATGTGCAGCATGACGTCGATCCTCAGTCAGGTCTTATAAAAGCAGAAGGCTTCAACTTAGTGTTAGCCCATTGCAGCGCCTGTCACTCGACTTCTCTTATTACTCAGAATGCCATGAGCCGTGAAAGGTGGCTTGAGACTATTCGCTGGATGCAAGAAACGCAGAAACTGTGGCCACTGGGTGAGGCAGAACCAATGATATTAGATTACCTATCAACCTGGTATGGGCCTAAAAAAAGCGCTCGTCGTGCACCTCTACCACCACATTTACTGCCTGCAAACTAAAAACAGAGATAATAGTTTAATTTATCCCCTCAGTTTTATAATTTTCTGCCGATAATCAAACAATAACGCTACTTCAGACTAATGGCTAAGACGATATAACCTCTGTTAGTCTGAACAAAATAATTCTATAAAAATAATCGGTATCTCCACATGTTTGTATCACGCAGTAAATTCGAAGAAAAAGAAGCGCAAGTTCAGCTATTAGAAAAGCGACTTCAAGAAACGTTAGACAGAGTGTCTTTGCTTGAGGCCGAAAATGCTGAGCTGACTACGGCTTTAGAGACTGCGCACAACGAAGAAGCGCCATCTGCCAATGCCACTGTAGTTAAATGTTTAGTAGATTCACTGTCACAGGTTGAGGGCGTTCGCGAAACGGTTTTACGTTCCTACGAACGCATTAATGCCGAAAGTCAGTCTATTGTTGATATAAATGATTTATTTAGCGAATCGGCCTCTACACTGAGCAAGATTGTATCTGACATGAGCGGCCTGAATGTTCAGATGGGAAGTATGAGCGAGCGTATTTCTGGTCTGTCTACTACAGCTGACAATATCAATAAGTTTGTAACCACAATCACCAGCATTTCTGATCAAACTAATTTACTTGCCTTAAATGCAGCAATTGAAGCGGCCCGTGCAGGTGATGCTGGACGAGGCTTTAGTGTTGTAGCTGACGAGGTAAGAGCACTGGCTACTGAGACAAATAAGTCTGCCACAGAAGTATCAGAGCTTGTAAACGGCATTATCCAATCAACATCGAAAGCGGTGTCAGGTGTTAATGAACTGCGTGGTAACAATGAAGAGTTAGAGACAGGCATTAACCAGCTTAATAGTAGTTACGAGACTATGGTGCAACATTGCGACAGCATGAAAACGACAATCAGTGAAGGTGCAATGGCTACGTTCATTCAAACTGTAAAGTTAGATCACGTTGTGTGGAAGTCTGGCGTTTATGAAGTGCTTTGTGGTTTCAGCAATAAGACTGTTGCTGACTTCAGTGATCATGTGAGCTGTCGTTTAGGACAATGGTTCAATGAAAACGCGAATAGCCCAATTGGTCAAACTACAGCCTTTAGAGAGATTGAAGCGCCGCATGCAAAAGTGCATAGTAGTGGTGTGGCAGCAGTAAGAGCAAAACAAGCTGGTAATATTGCAGAAGCAGATGCAAAACTGATAGAAATGGAACAGGCGAGCGAGCGTGTGATGATGCTTCTTGACCGTTTAGCCGGATAAAACTATCAAATGCTAAAGCACACGTAAAAAAGCGTGCTCCTAATGTTGATGAGCACGTACAAAGGAGGGCTTTTAGGTGAGTGAAACCTCGTATTCCACCGAAAACGAACGCATTCGTGCGCTTGAAGCCCGTGTTAATTCGCTAGAGCGACAGCTTAAGCGTCAAAAGATTGCACGTAAAAACGCTGAGTCTTTCTTAGAAACTTATTCACAGGATGCCTATTTAGCCAATCAGGCATTACGTAAAGCACTCAAAGACTCTAAACAAAGGGAACGAGAGCTTCTTTACCTCAATCGAACAGCATCCCAACTTACTCAAGCAACATCTGGAGAAAGTTACATATTTTCGGCGCTTGAATCTGCCGTAGAGTTCAGCGGTGCGTTTTGCGGCAAAGCCTTTACCTTAAAAGATGGCGAACTCATTATTGGCAACGATGACAGTGTACTGGTTCAGGGGCAGGGCTGGATTACGTCCCCCTCGTTAGCGCAATTTATCAAGCAGGAAACACCACTAGATTTACGAGAAAGCTATTCCCACTGGTGTGTTAGTGCAGTAATACAGCCTGAAACAGAAAAAGAGTCTCGCTTACTTCACTTGATGCATGAAATGTCGAAGGGGGAATATACGTGGTTAGTATTGTTGACCAAAGACGATAATCTAGAAGAAGAAACGCTTTACGTTTTAGATACCACAAAGCACTACCTCAACATTACCTCTCGATACCAAAATAAAAAAAGTGAACTAAATACCAGGCAACTAGAACTGAGTAACGTGAAAAAGGATCGGGATTTCCTTGAAGAAAGGTTAGTCAGTGCTGACAAAATGGCCATGTTAGGCCAGTTAGCCGCAGGTATCGCCCATGAAATTAATAATCCTATTGGTTATGTGCGAAGTAACACTGTCGTTGCAAAAGATATCTTTACCGATTATCAGCGTGCGCTTGAAGAAATAGGTAGCCTTTGTAAAGAAGCTGGTGGTGAAGTTGCAGCGCATTTCATGGCGCTAGAAAAGCGTTTTTCGCTTAAAGAAAGTGCAAATGAAATCGCGGAAATGTTTGATGAGTCTCATGAAGGTATTGAGCGTATTATCGAAATCGTGAAAGCGTTAAGAAGTTTCTCTTATCCAGGTTCGGGCAAGCATTCCGAAATTAGCGCTATCGAAGCCATGAATACAGCGATTAAGCTTACCAACAATTTGCATCGTTATCGCAATACAGTACGCTTTGAAGTACCAGAGGAAGACGCTTTCTTTAACGGCAACTCAGGGCAAATTCAGCAAGTGCTTGTAAACTTCTTAACCAATGCGATATATGCCACGCCTGAAGGGAAAAGCATAACCCTAAAAGTACAGAAGGAGGGAGACAGTGTCTATCTTGTCGTTGAAGATGAAGGTACTGGCATGTCAAAAGAAACGCTTAGTAAAGTGTTCACTCCGTTTTTTACTACCAAACCGCCAGGTGAGGGGACTGGGCTGGGTATGTCAATTTCTATGACCATTGTCGAGGAGCATAATGGCAGGATTGATATTGTCAGCGCTGAAGGCAGAGGCACAAAAGTGTCTGTTGTATTGCCATTGGTCTAAAGTATAAAGTGCTTTCCTAACTCACTGATAAAATATAAAATTTCTCTAATTTTTTGCTTAAGCTAGACAGCGGCTGTTTATGTTCTAGTCTTATGAGAAAGCAAAGATTCTCTGCTTTAAGGATGAACGCTTTGCAAAATGGAGAAAGTATTCAATGAGAAATAACCAGCCTGTTACCCAAAAAGAGTATAAATTCCCCCCTCACCACCGCCTTATTTCATCAACCGACAAACGTGGTGTTATTCAACATTGTAATAGCGAGTTTGTGGAAGCAAGTGGCTTTACCCGCGAAGAATTAATAGGCAAAAACCATAACTTGATTCGACACCCCGATATGCCAGCGCCCGTGTTTAAGGAAATGTGGCGTACTTTAGAGTCTGGACAAAGCTGGCTGGGATTAGTTAAAAACAGAAGGAAGAATGGTGATCACTACTGGGTTTCGGCATTCGTAACTCCCGTTTATGAAGGTAAAACAATCGTGGGGTATGAATCTGTTCGAGTTCCTGCGTTAAATGATGAAATAAACAGAGCTACAAAGGTTTATGAAAGAATAAGAGAAGGCAAATCGCCGGTATCGCCAGCGGTTCGCCTCGTACAAATGCTTTCGCATTTAGCACCATCATTAGTACTCAGTGCGCTAATGGTTTTGATATTGGCGTTTACACATGGCGCTGTTGCTGCTGGCATAGCGCTACTCGGCGCTATTATTTTAATGTTGGCTCAACAAACTAAAGCCAAAAAAGATTGGCACGGACTACTTGCGCTTAGTCCTGAAAGCTACGCAAATGAAACTGTGTCACAAACCTACTTTCCTGATCCACCTCATATAAGCCAAGCTAAACTCGCGCTAGGCTGTGAACTTGCCAGAAATCGCACGGCGTTAACCCGAATTAAAGATGCATCAACAGGTCTTGAGAACATAGCTAATACAACCCACCATCAGGCAGAAAGTACTAGCGCCGCCGTTGTACAGCAAAACCAAGCCACTCAGCAAATAGCATCTGCCGTGACGCAAATGAGTCAGGCTATTCAAGAAGTGGCTGAGCGGGTTGAAGGAAATGCGAAAAGTGCTAAAACAGCCGCAGCCAACGTAGAAACAGGTAACCAAAAAGCTGAACAAGCCATGCAGGCAATTGTTGCTTTGCGCGAGGCGGTAGAGTCAATTTCAACAACGGTAACTGAGCTCGCTCAGTCAACCAGCGATATAGGTGAAGCGGCCAACATTATATCCACCATTGCCGAGCAAACTAACCTGCTTGCGCTTAATGCTGCCATTGAAGCAGCTAGGGCAGGTGAGCAGGGAAGGGGGTTTGCAGTTGTTGCCGATGAAGTACGTACATTGGCTTCGAAAACCCGTGAATCAACCGATAAAATCCACAATATCATCAGTGAACTGGCTGAGCGTTCTGATCGCGCTGTGCGGGTATCTACAGAAGGGCTAGCTTCAGCAGAGCACGGCAGTATAATCGTGGAAGAAACACGTGGGGCATTATTTGAAATAAATAATGCGGTGAAAGGTATTGCTGATGCTACGGTAGAAATGTCTTCTGCTGTAGAAGAGCAAAGCACGGTGGCAGAGCATATTAACCAGCAGTTAGTGGAAGTGGCTGATGGCGCTTCTGAAACTCAGCGCTCCTCTGAGGCATCGCTAGCAGCGAGCCACGATTTACGCGCTACGGTAAATCAAGTTCACGAGCTTATTTTGCGTTTCAGTACAGACAAGCGGGTAGGAGAGTAGCCCTCTCCCCCCGTGTGGGCTTCGCCTAGTTCGTATTGAGTCCAGCATGTAGGCCGCGTTTATAGGCGGCGACGGCTGGGAACAGAGAAACTAAGTAGGTGCACCCTAGTATAAGTAAAATGATAATAACGCTGCTTTGACCAAACAGCGGACTACTCAAAAACAATCCATAGGTACTGCTTAACCAGGGTTTTAGTGCGCTCATTAACCCGGCCACCAAACCTAAGCTTAGCAAAGCACTCAACATAGTAAGCAGCATAGCTTCAATTTGAATAAGTAGAAGTAGGGTGAAAGGTCCTGCTCCAATGGTACGTAAAACCGCTATCTCTTGGTAACGTTCACGCATAGTTGCAAGTAGCATAGTCGCAAGCCCAATAAGTGCGCATATAACGATAAGGCCAGATAACCCAAGCAATAGCGACTCTACATTTCCCATAATTTGCCAAAGCTCAGCGAGTGCCATTCCCGGTAGTATAGCCATAAGCGGCTCTTTCTTACTTTGGTTGATTTGGTACTGAAGTTGTAACGCTGTAACGCGATGTTTTAGCCCAAGCATCACTACAGATACTGACTCAGGCGAAAACGCTTCGCTGTTGTATGTCTCATGTTCATCGGTATGCTCGCCGTGCTCGTGCTCGTGCTCGTGCTCGTGCTCGTGCTCGTGCTCGTCTGCGGTGGATTTATTACTCGATTTACGGCCTAACATTGAAGTGGGCGAATGCTTAGGCCCTGTGTGGGCTTCTTCAAGCCCCTGTAAGGTGACATACACAGCCTTATCTACGGGGGTGCCCGTTTTATCTAAAATACCGGAAATAGTAAAAGGGTGGTCGTCGTGATTATTGAATGAGACACTGCCTAAACCGTGAGAAATAATAATTTTATCACCCACTTCATATCCCAATGATTCCGCTATATCAGCACCAACTACTGTAGATAGCGGCTGAGTAAATGTCGCTCCATCAGATAGCTCTAGTGACTGCATGTCACCGTATTTAAAGTGGTCAAAGAAGCTGTTGGTCGTACCTACCACCCTAAAACCTCGGTGAGTATCACCTAAAGAGAGGGGTATAAGCCACGACACCTGTTTGTTAGATTTAAGCGATGCAACACTCTTATATTCAATGCCCTTAGTGGGTGTTCCTATATTAAACACCGACGACAATAGTAGATTAAGCTGGCCGCTTGGAGCACCAACGATAAGGTCGACGCCGGACACTGTTCGCGTAAAGCTGGTTTTCACTTGGCTGCGAATAATATCAACGCATAGAAGTAAACTAATGCTGATGGTAATGCTTAACAGCGTAAGTATTGCCGTTGTTTTCCTGCGCTTTAGACTTTCAATAGCAATGGTACTTAGCATTACGCACGCTCCTGTGCTTGTTCGATGCCACCGACTGAGGATATTGCGTGGTTCGTACTTGGGCTCAATTCACTGATACTGCAATGACGGTCAAAATAGCTCTCCATGGCTTTATCATGGCTAACGAAAATCATGGTGCTCTTATCTGCAACATCTTTTAACAGCGACATAAAGCTATCTCGCGCATCGCTATCTAACGCCGAAGTCGGTTCATCGACAATTAATAACTGTGGGTCATTAATAAGCGCTCGGGCTATAGCTACACGCTGCTGCTGGCCTATACTTAGGGCATCGGCCTTTGCGTGTAGTACTTGTGAAGGAAGCTGTAGCTTGTCGAGTAAATGGAGAAGCTTATCATCTCCTGCCGTTTTACTTACTTTACTATTTGCGAAGTACACTGCAGCGTTAATATTTTGTGCCACAGAAAGATACGGAATAAGATTGAACTGCTGAAAGACAACGCCAATATTGCGTGCTCTAAACTTGTCTCGCTGACGGTTTGATAAGGAAGAGAAAGGCTGCGATAACAAGGTTATGTCGCCTTGGGTGGGTGTCAAAGTACCGCATAGTAAATTAAGCAATGTACTCTTTCCGCTACCCGAAGGGCCTGATAGAAAAACATGTTCACCTTGTGGCACCAGCCATGCTTTTATATCAATGACGGGCGGGCTTTCTTTACTGTACGAAAACTGTAAATTATTTACTTCAATTGCTGGGTTGCACTCTTCTATTAATGCGTTGTGCTTTTTAGGCACTGCGTTGCGCTGGGAATGAGTGCTATTGTTTTTATTGATGGTATTCACGCTAAGCCCGACCTGTATATATGTCTTATGTTCACATTAGCAAAGGCGATACTTTGTTCCTTACTTCTTTACCAACTTATTTCAGCTAGCAAGAAGCAAGTAACGGGAGGTAGCACCGCTTTAAAGTGATGTTATCAAATAACATCATTTTGCGAAGTTATGTTATCAGAACTTACGCATTTAAAGCGGCAGTTGCTCTTACTTATTGTTCATCATAACGACATAAAGGGCGAGTTGAGCTACATTATTAGCCGTTGGCCTGTAGCTTTACTACTTCTGCGCTTTCATCTTCTAATACGCTTTCTGCTGTTGCGCCTTTAAAGATTTTGCTGACTTTATCTTTGTTTTTCGCCAGCATAATTGTGAGTTCTTCCACTACACTATCGTCTAGCTTGATACCCTTCGCATGAATATAGTCAGCAAGGTTATCTGCTGCATCAAGCATCTTATCGTACTGATCCGCTTCTTTTTTGTCGGTAGTTACCAATTTTTCTACCCCTTTGTGCGTAACAACATACTGTGTGGTAATGGCCATGGTAGGTCCCCTGTTTATTAAAGACACAAAAACTGTACAGCAAAATACTGTATAAATAAACAGTTGAATGGTAATATTATTGATAACATTGCTGAGCATTATCATTTAGTATGGGGGGTAGCTTAATGTGCATTTGAATTCAAACTCAATGGAAGCCGTAAGTTAATTATTTATTTCAGCGTCTCACATACCTGGAACAGAAGAAAAGTAGCGTTCATAAGCACGCTCTCGAAAAAAGGAATTCTAAAGTTATGGTAGTGAGTGAAGCTGTTCAGCAAGATATTCAGGCTATAGACGCAATCGAAGCAGTCCCTTATATAATGCAAATATTGGCCAGTAGCTTAGATTTGCGTTTTATCTGTGTTGCGAGAGTCACCGAAGAAGCATGGACAATGTGTGCCGTATTAGATAATGCAGAATTTGGTCTAACCCCTGGCGATCATTTGGAAATTGAAACTACCTTTTGTAGAACCGTCAGAGCAAGCAAAAAACAGATAGTCATTAATCATGCATCTGCTGATAGTGAATATTGTGATAATCCCATTCCTATTATGTATGGTTTTGAAAGTTATTTCTCCTACCCCATATATGATGCAAATGGTGACTTTTTTGGAACGCTTTGCGGCCTAGACCCAGAACCTAGGGAGTTACGCAACGAACTTGTTCACGGGCAAATTAGCGCTTTCGCTAAACTTATATCTAGCCAAATTTTATTAAAAGACCAGATGGAGCGTTCACAGGCGCAACTTACTGATGCAAGAAATATTGCTCGCCTTCAAGAACAGTATATCGCTATTTTAGGCCACGATATTCGGACGCCCTTATCTTCCATTCAAATTGGTATCAGCTTTCTTGACGACATAATAAAAGACAGTCAAATAGCCAGCACTGTTCAAGTACCTGTATTTAAAGCAGTGTCGAGAATGAAAAATAGTGTGCAGAGGATGACGCGTTTAATTGAAGATGCGATGGACTTTACTCATAGCCGTATGGGCGAAGGGCTACCTGTGAAAATGGCCAAAGCAGTCAGTTTAGCGCAACAGTTGAATTATACGGCTGAAGAGCTAGCTACTAATTACCCTAATTGCACTATCAGAACGCATATCGATATCACCGAGCAGCTGGTCTGTGATGAAAAGCGAGTGTGTCAGCTTTTATCTAATTTACTGAAAAATGCACTGGTTCACGGTGACCAAGCCCATCCGGTATATGTGAAAGTCATCACCAACCGAAACGATTTCATTCTCAGTGTGCAAAATAGCGGTACACCAATATCTGATGAGTCTAAGGCGCGTCTTTTTCAGCCTTTCTGGCGTAAAGAAAGCAGTGTAAAAAACGACGGGTTAGGGTTGGGGTTATTTATCGCATCAGAAATTGCAAGAGCGCACCAAGGTTCACTGAGCGTGACTTCTGATTTTAACGGCACAGAATTTACCTTTTGCTTTCCTTTAATCCGTGTTTCTTCTATTCCACATGAAAGCGTTTCGCATTAACCGCGAAACGTTATTGGTACAAACTACTTAAATAATGACAAGCGCAAAATGATTGCAAAAGTTGATTAATGCTTGTGCAACGATGTTTGTGTGCGTATAATGCGCGCCCTTACAGCCATCCCAATTCGTTCCTTGTCTCCATACAGTCGGCTGTACTGTCGAGGCTACAACCGTAAGGAGCTATAATGCGTCATTACGAAATCGTATTTATGGTTCACCCTGATCAGAGTGAACAAGTACCTGGTATGATCGAGCGTTATACCACAATCCTAAAGCAAGACGGTGGTCAGATTCATCGTTTAGAAGATTGGGGCCGTCGTCAACTGGCTTACCCAATTGAAAAGCTGCACAAAGCCCACTACGTACTAATCAATGCTGAAGCGTCTGCAGAAGCTGTTGATGAATTGGAAAATGCTTTCCGTTTCAACGACGTGATCCTACGTAACATGGTTATGCGCACTAAGACTGCTGTGACTGAGCCTTCTCCAATGATGAAAGAAGAGCCTCGTCGTGAGCGTCGTGACGATTCTGCTCCTCGCCAAGATCGCGCGGAAAAGAAAACTGAAACCACTGAAGACAACGCTTAAGGAGATCACCCATGGCTCGTTTTTTCAGACGTCGTAAGTTCTGCCGTTTCACTGCAGAAGGTGTGACTGAGATTGATTACAAAGATATCGCTACTCTTAAGAACTACATCACTGAGAGCGGTAAAATTGTCCCTAGCCGTATTACTGGTACAAGCGCAAAATATCAGCGTCAGCTGTCTTCTGCGATCAAGCGCGCACGTTTTCTTGCGTTGCTTCCGTACACTGATTCACACAAGTAATTTGGCGAATATAAGGGTTAGCTAAGATGAATATCATCCTACTAGATAAAATCGCCAACCTTGGCGGCCTGGGCGACCAAGTGACTGTTAAGTCTGGTTACGCTCGTAACTTCCTTTTCCCACAGGGTAAAGCGGTTCCTGCAACTAAAGACAACGTTGAAAAGTTCGAAGCACGTCGTGCTGAGCTTGAAGCGAAAATTGCTGAGCAACTAGCTGCTGCTAACGCACGCGCTGAAAAAGTTGCTGAGCTTGCTGAAGTTACAATCGCAGCTCCTGCTGGTGACGAAGGTAAACTATTTGGCTCTGTTGGTACTCGTGACATCGCTGATGCAATCACTGCAGCTGGCGTTGAAGTACAAAAAGCAGAAGTTAAACTACCTACTGGTACTCTTCGTGAGACTGGTGAGTATGACATCGACTTACAACTTCACTCTGACGTTATCACTTCAATCAAAGTGATCATCATTGCTGAAGCGTAATCGCTGACGTATTTGAAAAAAGCCGCTCTTGGAGCGGCTTTTTTTTGCTCTAAATTTTTTTCCGATACTTAAGAACAATACCAATCCGCATTGATGATTGCCCACCCAGAAGGTGCTGGTAAGTTTCCTAGCAAAGCGTGGGAATGCAGGAATGGCCGTTGCTTTTCAAATTCCCAGAGTGAAGCTTGCCAGACCTTACCGAAGGGCGAGTTTAAAAAATCCCTACCCTCACTCCACGTCGCGACGCCTAATTGACGATGGGTGTAAGCAAATATGTCCAGCGTCGGCAAATAGCCTATTTTTTAGGTCCACTCATCTACGACAAATAACGTTTTTTAAATAGTTTTTAAACATAATGTTAATAATCGCTGAAATTCTTAGTGTCACGGCTTTAAACTTTTTCTGTCATTGCTGCGACCTATAGTAAACCGAATAATAAAAAGCATAAGTGCCATCTTATGGACATTACTAAGCAAGCAATAAAAAACGCGACCGGGGTAGGTATCGGTATAACGCTACTGGTATTTTTAGGTCTATATAGCCTGTTTAATTTACCGGTACAGCTGTTTCCTGACATTGAACGACCTAATATTAACATTCAGACCTCTTGGCGCGCTGCGTCGCCTCAAGAGATTGAGTCGGAGATCATTGAACCTCAAGAGGAAGTGCTGCAGGGGATCCCTGGCCTTGAGTCGATGAATGCATGGGCAAACCAAGGTAATGCGTGGATTAATCTAGAGTTTGGTTTAGATACGGACATGCAGAAGACACTCATTGAAGTGATTAGCCGCATGAACCGTGTACCGCCACTACCTCGCGATGCCCTGTCTCCTAATATTATGCTTGCTGGAAGTGGGGGAGACGCCCCCGCTTTGACCTACTTTTTTCTTCAGCGCCTTCCGGGCAATCCAAACGAAATTAATACCTATGTGACCTTTTTTACCGATGTCATTAAACCTCAGCTTGAATCTATTCCGGGTGTTGCAAGAGCGCGTATGGAAAGCGGGGTTGGCGGCGTCGAGGAGTTTCAAATTGTTTTCGACCCGTTTAAAGCGGCGCAGTTAGGCATTGACCTGACGGCAGTTGCCAACGAGTTGGGGCGTGCGAATGATATTTCAGGCGGCTTTGTCGATGTGGGCAGAAGACGCTATACCCTGCGTTTTGAAGGTCGTTACGAGCCTACGCAAATGGGTGAAATGATCCTTGAATGGCGAGACGGTAGCCCTATTACTTTGCATGACATTGCCGACATTAAAATCACCCGCGCTGACGGTGCAAACTACAGTGTGCAAAACGGCAATCCGGCTATATCTATTCGCGTAGACAGACAAAACAACGCCAATGTTCTAGCTACCTTAGAAGCCGTAAAAGCAAAAGTTGCACAAATAAACGAACAGGACTTGGCCCCTGAACAGTTAGTAATGGCGCAAAGCTTCGATGCCTCAGTGTTTATCTATAGAGCGGTGCAGCTAGTTACCAGCAATTTATTTATAGGCGTGCTGCTTGCCATTGCCGTGCTTTGGCTCTTTATGCGCCAGCTGCGGGCAACGCTCATTGTGGCATTGGCCATTCCTATCTCACTACTTAGCACTTTTGTGGTGCTTCAACTTACCGGTCGCTCGCTCAATATCATTTCACTGGCAGGACTCGCCTTCGCGGTAGGTATGGTGCTAGATGCCGCTATTGTCGTGCTGGAAAACATTGTAAGAACGCGCAAGAGCGCCGAAGCCGAAATCGAAAATAAAGACCCAAATTCACAAACGCACATGGAGGATTGTGCCCATCGGGGAACGAAAGAAGTGTTTGGTGCCCTCATGGCGTCAACAGCCACCACCGTTGCTATTTTTATTCCCGTCATGTTTTTGGAAGATGTTGAAGGGCAATTGTTTGCTGACCTCGCTCTTACCATTGCCATTGCAGTGTGTATGTCGCTAGTGGTTGCGGTAACGGTATTGCCCGTCGTTGCCGCTAAATACCTTAATGGCAACATGCCAGCTGATAGCTTACAGCGGGTATGGGCTAAGATAACCCGCGCTATTATGTCGCTATCAAATACGCCGCTTCGCCGCCTTGTATTAGTCATAACACTCATGGGCGTGCCTATTACAGGTAGTGTTTTGCTTATGCCTTCCATGGATTATTTGCCGCCCGTAAAACGCGATGCCGTTGACGCCTTCTTAAGTTTGCCTGCGGGTGCCAGTGAAAACTTTATTAGTGAAGAAGTGATGCCAATTATCGTTGAGAGACTGCAGCCCTATATGGACGGAGAAAAGCAGCCAGCGCTGAAAAACTACTACATTATCACATGGCCAAATGGTGGGAATTTGGGCGTACGCGCTAAAGAACAGTCTAAGGTCAAAGAGTTAGAAGCCATTGTTCGCGATGAAATTTTAAAGGATTTGCCGGATACACAAACCTTTTCACAACAGGGCAATTTATTTGGTGGCTTTGGAAACGGTCGCTCAATCGACATACATCTTCAAGGTACCGACCAAACCATGCTCGGCATCGCTGCGCAAGCAGGTTTAGACAAATTGAGAGAAGTTTTCCCTAACGCTAATGCGCGTTCGAATCCTCCACTAGAGCAAGCTGAACCAGAGCTTCGCTTTTACCCTTATGACAGCCGAATGATGGAAGTCGGGTTAAATCGGGGCAGTATGGGGAACCTGGTACGCGCCATGGGTGATGGTATGTATGTGGGGGAGTACTTCGATGGCACCAAACGCATGAATATTATCTTTCGCTCAGCACCTTGGTTCACACCCGAAGACTTGAACAGTACGCCAGTCATGACGCCATCAGGCGAAGTGGTGCAATTAGGCGAACTGGTAGGTATTGAAAGAGCCGTAGGACCAAGCCGTATTCAGCGCATTGATGGTCGAAGAACCCTCACGCTAAACGTAAATCCGCCAGAGGGTATGAGTTTAGAAGAAGCCATGAAAGTGATTACCTCTGAGGTTGAGCCCGCCATTATGGCCATGATGCCTACCGATGGCGCTATTAATTATGGTGGTAGCGCGGATAGCTTAAAAGGCGCTATTGCCTCGATGGCTGATAACTTTCTTTTTGCCATGGTGTTACTACTGCTGCTAATGGCGGGGTTGTTTAAATCGTTAAAAGACAGCGTGCTGGTAGTACTTTCTATTCCGCTAGCCACGGTGGGCGGGGTGATTGCTATTCGTATCATGAACATCCTTACCTTCCAGCCCATGGACCTGTTAACCATGATTGGCTTTATTATTTTGCTAGGGCTTGTAGTAAACAATGCCATTTTACTCGTGCATCAGACTCGCGTAGGAGAGCAAGAAGGACTGACCCGTGATGACGCGGTAGAGCAAGCCATTAAACTTCGTTTACGGCCTATTTTTATGAGCACGTTGACTTCCATCTTTGGCATGCTGCCCCTACTGTTGCTACCAGGTGCAGGCAGCGTTATTTACCGAGGTCTTGCGGCTGTAATTGTGGGAGGAATGACGGTAAGTACCATATTCACTTTGCTATTACTGCCTACCTTGTTGCGTATGACGGCTTCAAAGTCATCTGTAAATTTACTCAAACCCTTGGCCGAGCGTATGCAGAGCACTGACGCATCGCCGACTACCTCATCCATCGTAAAACAAAACAAATACAGCGACCATGTGTAAGGAAAAGACAACCATGAAAGCAATGACTTCTACTCTCGCCCTTAGTGTGTTTACCTCTAGTTTTCGTGCCTTTGGTTTGTTTACCTTATTGGCAAGCAGTGTGTCGTTGAGCGCGCAAGCACAGAATAACAATCAACCACCACCTGTGCTGGTTCAAATAGATGAAGCCAGAGAGCAAGCGATTTCACAACTAACCTGGGTTCCTGGAACGGTACTAAGCGTTATTGATGCAAACCTCGCCTCTGAGGTAGACGGTCGCATCACTTGGATGGCAGAGGTAGGTGATGTGGTAAAAGCGGGGGAGCCTTTAGTTAAAGTCGACGATACTCGCTTGAGCATTACCCGCAATCAAAATGCTTCAAATATTGCCAGATGGCAATCGCAGGTTGAGTTGTTTACCAAACGTCTCGCGAGGTACAAAAACCTTCAGGCCAGTCAAAACACGTCCAGAGGTGAGTTAGAGGAAGTGGAAGCTGACTTAGAGAATGCCAAACAGGAGTTGGCGCAAGCCAAATTGGATTTAGAATTCACCGAATATCAGATTGCACAAAGCAGTATTCGTGCTCCTTTTACGGCCTTGGTGGTTGAAAGGCTGCAGTCGCCTGGCGAATATACTGGGGTAGGGCAAACCCTGCTTCGCGTGGTAAACCCTGATAGTGTTGAAGTTCAGGTGCGCGCCCCCCTTAACGTATTACCCTATCTTGCTAACGGCATGAGCGTGACAGTTCACAATAACGTGAACCAAGTAGAAGAATCTATTCGTGCCATTGTACCTGTAGGCAACAGTGCATCGCGTATGATGGAGCTAAGAATTGCCATCAACCCAGGCGATTTTCCAATAGGCAGTGCAGTGCGAGTGGCCTTACCTAGCAGCGATACTCATGATGGTGTCACCATACCCCGCGATGCACTAGTACTAAGGAAGTCGGGCACTTTTATTTATCAGCTAAACGAAAATAACGAAGCTGAGCAAGTGAAGGTGACAACCGGAGTGGGCATGGGCGATAGAATTGAAGTGTTTGGTGATGTGGACCCGAAGCGTTCGGTTGTTGTAAGGGGTGCAGAACGTTTACGTGCGGGCCAGAAAGTGCGCTACGACGATGAGCGGAAGTCTTTGACGGCGAAAAATTGAGGAAGTGTAACAATTGTAAAAGTGCTATCCATTTAGGCAAAACTTAATGAGAATGTTTCTTATTTGTAATTGTTGATTGTCAAATGGAGTTACCCTTGAAAAAGTTAGTTTTAGCTAGTGCAGTGTGCACGCTATCCAGCCCAGCAGTATTCGCGCAATCCTTAGAAAACCAGAATGAAGAAACCAAGTCTATAGAGCGAGTTGCTGTGGTAGGCGCAGCAACTAACTTAAGCATTACTGCTGAAGATATTGAGCAGTTTCAGGCAAACGACTTAGCTGACGTTTTCAGAGAGTCGCCGTCGGTCAGCGTTGGCGGTTCAGTGGGTGTAGCACAAAAAATCTTTATCCGCGGATTAGAAGATGCTTACCTAAATGTAACCGTAGATGGCGCACAACAAACCTCAACGCTATTTCACCACATTGGTCGCGTTACTTTAGACCCCGATCTTTTGAAGCAAATTGATGTGCAGGCTGGTGCCGGCGAAGCGACGAGCGGCCCAGGTGCTATAGGCGGTTCAATACGCTTTAAAACCAAAGACGCGCAAGATTTATTGAGAGGCGACGAACAATTTGGCGGTCGAGTAAAAGCAAGTTATTTCTCAAACGATGGTACCCGATATAGCGGTAGCCTTTATGGAAAGCTAAACGACACTTGGGGCTTACTAGGTTATTACAGCACGGTAGACAGAGATAACTTTGAAGACGGCGACGGTAATGAAGTACTAGGTACTGCCGCAGATCAAGATCTCATGTTCCTTAAAGCCAGTGGTTACATTGCGGATAATCAATACCTTTCATTAAGTGCAGAGCAGCGCGATGAAGAAGGTGAGTTTTCGGCAAGACCTAACTGGGTAGTACTAGAAGGTGCCCCGCTTTATCCTAGTGAAGCAGAGCGTGATACCTATGTTGCGAACTACCGTTTTGACCATAGCGCATTGGTGTTTTTAGAAGCTACAGCATATCAAACTTCATCATCGTTCCGCGGCGGACGTTTTGACTTCTTATCTGATATCGATACCTATGGATTTGATATTAGAAATACGAGCGACGTTACCAATCACGTATTTACCTATGGTATCGATTATCGCAAAGACGAAGTAGAGAGCGGCCCAGGAACAGGCCCTGTTCAAAATGCAGAAGAAGGCAGCGTATTAGGAATCTATGCGCAGGCTCATAGCAACATCACGCCAGAATTGTTGCTTAGTTATGGCGTACGTTATGACAATTTTGACTTCCAGCAAGAAATTCTTATTGATGACTATTACGGCACACCCGTTACCGATGAGCCATCTGGACTAGATAACAATGAACTTAGCTTTAACGTGGGTCTTGAATATCAGCTTACCGAAGCTTGGACCCTTGGTCTTGGCTACGCAGAAGCGGCTCGCGGCAAGCAAATTGGTGATGGCTTCACCCTAGATGAGTACTTATACGATGGCGAAGACGTTCCTGTTGTTGCCAGTGACGTGGTGCCTGAAACTGTTACCAATATCGAAGCGTCAATTGAATACAGTGCCAATAATCTAAACGCGCGTCTTAGCGCTTATGAATCTACCATTGATGATGTGCTATTTAGCGGTTATCAAGGTAACTCGGTATTTAATAATATCGGCGACCTAGAATCATCTGGCGTAGAGTTTAACCTTGCGTATCGCTGGGATTCTGTTGACCTGTACTTTGGGTTTTCAAGCGTAGACGTTGAGTTGATGCCTCGTGAAGATCTGTACAGCGTACCGTATAACAGCATCGATATTAACGGGTACGAGTTTGTTGGCTTAGGTAATAGCCGCGGCGATACTTGGGTACTTGGTGCAGATTATACCGTTACTGCTGACATCAGCGTAGGCTTCAACATTACTATGGTTGACGACATCAACATAGATACCCTTCATCAGGCCTTAGAAAACGGCTGGACCGATTCGCTGTATTCACTAAACAAAGCAGACTATACTCTAGTGGATATTTATGGCGAATGGGAAGTTACCAATGACCTGCGCGTAAATGTGGCGGTAACAAACCTGTTTGATGAAGCCTATATCGACCATTCAAGTGTGGGTGATTACAGCGAAGTATTCCCAAGCGTTGTTGGTCCACAAGAAGCTGGGCGAGATATTCGTTTATCAGTGACTTACGATTTCTAAGTAACGCTATTAAATGAATTTTTCCTCGTTTAAAAGGTGGGTCTTTTGGACCCACCTATTTGCTGGCTTATTGGCCAGCATTGTCGTTTTCATTATGGCTTTTACTGGGGTATTGCTAACTTACGAGCGCCAGTTTAAAGAGCTAAGTGAAATGGCTTATGCGCAAACCATTGATATTGAAAAGTCGGTGATCTCGACTGACCAAGTTGTATCACTACTTCGCGAAAAGCATCCTGACGAAGCGCATATTTTCGTTCGATGGGTAAATAGTGAAGGAGCGGCCATTCCGGCGTGGGCGGGCGAGCATAGTTATCTTATTCACCCCTATACCGGAGGCATATTAAGAGAGGGAGAAGGGGTTGTTGAAGAAGCATTTCATGTCATCACTGACCTCCATCGATACCTCTTAATGGAAGGCGATTACCAATTAATTGGCAAAACCATAACGGCTTATAGCAATCTTATTTTTATTTTTTTGCTGTTATCGGGTGTCATCATTTGGTTGCCGAAACACCTATCTAAAAAGTCCTTAAAGCAGCAAATGTGGTTGCGGCAAAAATACACAAACAAACAACATCGTCGCCGACATTGGCATTTTGTTTTTGGCATGTGGTCATTGCCTTTTTTACTTGTAATTGGAACAACGGCTACGCTGTTTTATTTTGAATGGGCTAACAAAGCACTGTATGGCATGTATGGTGAACAAGTACCTGCTCGCGAAAAGAAGGCAATGCCTGAAACGCTAGACGCCGACGTTGTCAGTTACCACACGTTATTTAATAAAGCGCAGCAACACGCCAATGAGCATGGCTATCAGAATTGGTACTCCATGTGGATGGAGATTGGTAAAAGTGAGGGCGTCGCCCGATTTTATATTGATAAAAGTATAGGGCACAGGCAAGAGTTAGCGTATTCACTGTATTTCGACACGAGAAGCGGTGACATCACTAGAACACTATATAAAGAAGATTGGCCCAAAGGAAGTCAGGCGTGGGGCACTTCTCGCTTTTTACATACGGGCGAATATTTCGGCTTTATAGGCCAGACCATAGCAGGATTGGTCAGCTTGCTTTGCTGTATCTTAGTTTATACTGGCACACTACTTGGTGTGAAAAGGCTTCTTAGTTTGCGAAAGCAGCATCAGAAAACTTAGGCAGGGTGATGGTGACCATCAGTCCTGTCTGCTTGGTTGCGCTTGCATCTTTATTTAGATAAGCGTTATTGATCTGCTCATCGTCTTTGTTTGCGCGATTGCTCGCTGATATGACGCCGCCGACCGCGGCAATTTGGCGTTTCGCCAGTGCAAGCCCAAGGCCAAACCCAGAGCGCTTTGCAGCATGAACATAGTTTTTCGTTGCACGGGCCTTGTCTACCCTGAAAAAAGGTTCAAATATGGCGTTAAGCATTGATTCAGGGACGCCAGTGCCCTCGTCTGTAACAGTGATAACGTAGTTATTGTTATCGCTGACCAAGGTCACGCTTACTTTGCTTTGTTGCGGTGTATGGCGCAAAGCGTTGCGAATAATATTCTCTAATGCCTGCCCCAAAGCAAGCTGACTGCTTTTTTCTATACTCGCACATTCCGGCGTGCTTACGCATAATGTTCTATCAGGGTATTCAAAGCGGGCATCTTCACAAATAACGTTGATAAGCTCTACAAGATCAAAATCATCGCTGTTTAATTGAGGTGACTCTGTATTTAGCCAGGCAAAGGTTAGGGTATCTTCAACAAGCTCTCTCATTGTGCTTGCTTCATAGCGCAGGCGGGAAAGGGCTTGTTCACGGTTAATATCTTGTTCTACAAAATCTATCGCCATATCAATGCGAGCAAGAGGCGTGCGAAGCTCGTGAGAAAGGTCTGCAAGCAAACTTCTTTGGTTATAAATGAGACTGCTCGTTCTTTGCGCCATTTTATCGAAGGTTTGAGCAAGTGTAGTAAGTTCATCATTTCGCTCGGGCATCGTAGCCATTGCACGGGCTTCTAAGTTACCGTTAGCAAAATCTTTTGTTGCCCTTTCTAACTGCTTAAGTGGTGTCATAACATGTCGATAAAGCATAAAACTCAATAGACTTAGTATGACTAAAGGTAATGCAATTTGTAATGCCAAGCGGGTGGCGAGTAATAACGAGCCTGGGCGCATCCGCTGTGGAAGCTGAATCAAAAAGTGTGTGTTGTTGTCTACAAAAGGCACTTCCATTACAGGGTTTTCAGAGAAATACAAATGTATTTTCCATTCAGGGCTCCGCCCAATTTGAAACCTATCAGCAAACTCATCTAACATCTTGGTATCTGCGAATGTTGTCATTTCAGAGTTAAGCACAGCAAGCCAGGTGTTCTCTTTCGCTCTTATCTCTTTTAAGAAAACGGCTAACCCTTCTTCTCCCTTTTCCAGATAGATTTTTTCGGCTTCCTTCCCATAGGCGTAAAGGGTTTCCTGATGAACCTTATCTAGAAAGCTCATGCTAGTTTCGGTGTGATTAGTAAGCCAAGCAATGGCCCAAAATAGCAAAACAGTACCAACCGCGATGAATGCACATAGCCGCCAAAGCAATTTATTTTTCACGAAAAGCGGTATCCTTGTCCATGAACCGTGGCCAGGCGCTCGGGGGGCATACCCGTTTCAACTAACTTTTTGCGTACTCTAGAAAGGTGCATATCTAGGCTTCGGTCATATCGAGAAAAGGGTTTATTGAGCACACTGTGGTAAAGAAATGCTTTACTCAAGGTTTCGCCCTTGTTTTCTACGAGCATCCAAAGAAGCTTGAATTGTATAGGTGTAAATTCGAGTAACTTTGCGTGGTATTTAGTCACCTGTTGAATGCGATTTAGATAAAGCACATCAACCAAGATTTCTGACTTCTGCGTACCCGAATTACTCATTGCTTTGCTACGCCTTAGTATTGCGTCGATGCGAAGCATCATTTCAGTAAAATTGAAGGGCTTAGGTAAGTAGTCATCTGCGCCTTTACGGTAGCCTTCAATTCGCTCTTGCTCGGCACCAGATGCTGTAATCATCATTACAGGTGTTTGTTTAATTTGCCTAAGTTGATGCAACAATGAGAGACCATTTAACGATGGAAGGCGTATGTCGAGCAATACAAGGTCAAAGTTTTCCTCAAGCGCAGCGTGCAATCCGGCATGACCATCGTTTTCATGGCGAGTGTCAAACCCTCGAGCCTGCAGTAGTTGAGTAATTTGTTCACTTAACGTCGCGTCATCTTCAATAATGAGTATTCGTGTTTTACACATAACGGCTTAAGAAATAAATTTTAGTTTATATTATTAATAATAATTATCATTTGCAACTTCTCTATTTATGACGATGGTACGCGCTTTCTGCGTTATTCGACTGATGAAAATGAAAAAGCAACTAGACCCCGCTATGCCTGGGGTAATTTTAAATGAAGGGGAGAAGGTGTCTTTTTTAACCGTTGTCTATCATTCGGGTCTTATCACTAACAAACTTGCCCAAACTTGCCATTGTGGTTATTCTTTAGTCAAATGAGATCTGGTGTTATTTTCAAGGATTGAAGGTGTCTGAACTAAGAAGTAGTGCTTTTATTGCTTTATCTATTGTTCTTTGCGGTTATATCGGGGTTTGGGCATACTTGATAAATGAGCGGCCTGCTCAACTCTCAGCGCCTTATAAAAGCTGCATTGACAGTTGCAGGGCGAATATGGAGTACCTGCTTTCTGATTCCGAGAGTTATCAATACGCTTCAATGCATAACGCACTCAATCAAATTTTCAAGCCGTACGCTGAAGAAGAGGTGGGTTATTACATTTCCTGTAACTCAAAACGGTGTGCACTTTGGGTTTATGTAAATACGCCATCAAAATTGCCTCCCATACTTCGCCGCCTAGAAAATGAAGTTTCTCCGTTTTTTTACAATGAATCACCTCTTTTTCAAGAGGGAGACGGCAAAGCTATCTACTCAAATTATTCTATTTATCCGCAACTTTACCAGCAATCTTTTGGCATTTTCCACGCCACTCATCGTCAAGCGGTTCCAGCTTAGCTAGCTTTTGAGCAAGTGCTTTGTCGGCTTTCGTATGGGCACATTGCATTAAGGTGTGGACATTAACGGTATCGTCCTCACGGTGCAACAGTGTTACTTCGTCGCCAACGTTAATGGTACCGGTTTTAATAACTCGGTAGTACCAGCCAGTAATACCTCGTTCTCCAACAAATCTATCTAAGTTGGGGATGCCAAAGCGGTGGGATATTTTATTGCAAGGGGCACGCGGTGCACTTACTTGCAGCTCTACATCGCCGAACTTCCAGATATCTCCGATATAAACAGTGGCATCGTCCATGCCTTCTACACTGATGTTTTCGCCAATACTGCCTAGCGAGAATTCGCCTTCAGGAAAGTGTTTTCTTAATGTCAGGTAGTTGGTCGGATTGAACTGATGCAGCACTTTTTCCGGTCCACCGTGAAGGCGTTTGTTGGCCTGCTCGTCTTCATCGGTTCTGTCCGTATGTACCGTTAACTTTTCGACGGAGGTTTTAACAATGCTACTTGGTGCCCCACGAGGCCCAAGTGGCTGAGGTTTTCCAGCAAACAAAGCGTTAACAGTAAAGGTGGCAGACATGGCAACTCCAAAAAATATTTTTGTGTATTTAAACCTTTCTACTATAGGGTACGACTAACCTTATAACACTAACAAGTGCTTATACCAGTCCGCATAGATAATTACCCACTCAGCGAGAGTTAAAATGTTCGTAATCGCGGCGTGTTACCGCAGGTATAGTGGTTCTACACCAAGGTGACACAACAAAGAGTACGGACATTTTAAACTCGCCCTTCGGGAAGGTCTGGCAAGCTTCCTAGCTGCATTCTGGGAATTTGAAAGGGAACAGCCATTCCTGCATTCCCAAGCTTTGCTAGTAAACTTGCCAGCACCTTCTGAGTGGGCAATTATCTATGCGGATCGGTATTTTGCTAATCAGCATCACAAATAACAAAGAGAAAAGAATGGAACACACACAACAACGTGTTGTACACGCCAATGTGGTGTTTGGTAACAAAGGCGAACACGAGCTTATATGTAAGGCGAAAGAGGGCGACAAACAAGCGTTTAGAGCTCTTTACGACGAATATGTTGGCCGAGTCTACGCACTGTGTTATCGGCTTACTGGTGAAAAAGGAATGGCAGAAGATGCGTCTCAGGAAGTCTTTATTCAGCTGTGGAAAAAGCTCGATAATTTCGACGGGCAAAGCCAGTTTTCTACGTGGCTACATAGCGTAACGGCAAACATTACCATCTCTTACATGCGCAAACAGAAAGGCTGGGTGCAGCGCATGTTTAACTTGGAAAATAGCGGCATTAGTGAAATGCCGGCTCAAGAGAATAGTACCGATGTGGATTTAGAAGCATTGATTATTCGCCTACCAGAGCGTGCCAGAATGGTTTTTGTACTCCATGCACTTGAAGGATACCGCCACGAAGATATTGCCAACATGTTGAACATGGCTGTGGGCTCAAGCAAAGCGCAATTTTTTCGTGCTAAGCAATTATTGAAAGATTTTATGGGAGTCGATGATGAGTGATTTTGATGACAAGCTTGCTCAGCATGTGTCTGGGTTATCGAAAGAGAAATATCCAGAACGGGATCTATGGCGTGGAATTGAGCTAGGCATAGCATCTCAACAGGGCGATGCTTCAAATGAAGAGACCTCGCCTTCTAGAGTAACTTCAAGTCAATGGATGGCTATAGCTGCCAGTGTTTGCTTGGTCACTGTCTTGTGGTTTGCTGCTCCCTTTGCGTTCAAAAGCGATGAAAGTCGAAGCAGTGGATACGCGTTGATTGATGCAATGAGCAGCCAACAGCAAAAGCAGGTTAACAGCCTGCTGGCAAGTTATGAAAGTACTCCTGCGCTAACCCAAGACTGGCAGGAACAGCTGAAAGAATTAGATGATGCCGCAGATGTTATTAAGGCGGCGTTAAAAGACGATCCAGACAACTCAGCATTGATAAAAATGCTGCATCACGTATATCAACAGCAAATTGCCTTAATTGAGCGAGTGCACGCGCCTAAGTGGCAGCAAATTTAATAAGGGCTTCAAATGAATACAAATATGAAAAACACAATATCGGATAAGTTAACGCACATGTTCAGCTCATCTAACGGGGTTAAAGCTTTACTAACTACGGCATTATTAAGCATCGCTACTGCCGCATTCGCGGGCGAAAAAGTTGATAAAACCATCGATACCTCATCCTCTCCTAAAATTGATATTGAACATATTGATGGAAAGGCTGATATCCGTGTCTGGGATAAAGCTCAGGTTCGGGTAACAGGAGAGCTCGGCGACCAGACCGAAGAATTTATTTTCGAAAAGCGCGGCGATGTTGTTGTTATTCACGTAGAGGTGGAGCACCACTCAAAGAGTTGGTATCAGAAGAGTCGAGATGGTGATGATCTAACTATTTACGTGCCATCGGCAAGCGATCTTCATTACACCGCAGTCAACGCAGACGTTAAAGCTGAAGGAATAACAAAAGCGGTAGATGTAGAGGTCGTTAACGGCAATGTGACATTAGAAAACATTGGTGAGCGCGTAGAGGTTGAATCTGTGAATGGCGATATTCTATTAAAGAACGTTAAAGGCCGGTTAGAAGCTGGCACGGTTAACGGCGATATAGAAGCTACTCACGAAGGCACTACGCCTGTGAGTTTTACAGCAGTAAATGGAAAGCTTGATATCGCATCGAGCAGCCCTGATGTATCCGTTGAGACAGTGAATGGACGTATTGAGCTATCGTTGCAAAATATTGATAGCCTGCAGATAAATACCGTTAACGGTCGTACTTTTGCTAAATTGGGGCTGAATGCGAATGGCAGTATTAAAGCTAATTCGGTTGGTGGTGCGATGGAATTTATTTTTCAAGATGATGTATCAGCCCAGTTTGATATAGAGACACATGCAGGTGGAAATATTGTGAATAATATTAGCGGCGAAAAAGCACAAAAGCCAAAGTATGGGCCTGGAAGCTGGTTGCGCTTTATACACAATGGCGGTGCTGCGAGCGTCGATATTTCAACGGTACACGGGCGTATAGAAATAGATCGAAAATGAATAAGCTATAGTAATCTTGATAGGGACTTTAGCTTGAAAAAAGCAATTTAGACCACATTTATTAATTAGCGTATGTGGTGGTGATAGAAAAGCTGCGTATAAACGCAGCTTTTTTTGTTTAGTCGCTAAATGTTGATATTTCGACGCTTAGTTAGAACTATAGGGAAAGTTTAAAGCTCTATACTCAAGTGGCTTCAAGTGAACTTTTTATATAGCTTTTACGTTAAACTACCTGATTTTAATAAATTTTATGTACGGAGAGTAAATTGAGTATTGTTGGACACGTCAAAAGGTTTTGGCGATTTCATAGCCTAATTATCGGTGCGTTTGGGATATGTGCGCTAACCTTAGGTTGTGCTGTTCAAGAGCCCGCTTATTACGAAGGAACCTGGGTTGTTACTAAAGCTTACAACGTAGGCATTACCGCTCACTCAACTGCTGAATCAGAGCAGTTTCTTGGGCGTTCTGTAACCTACGAGAAAGAGAAGGCGAAACTTGATCAAGCCTTTTGCGAGTCGCCTATTTATACATCCAAAGAGTTGAGTGGAAGTGACTTTCTCGCTACTTTTGGCGCATCGCCCTCGTCACTAGACTTCAGTGATGACAACATCACCCAAGTGAGTTTGGCTTGTTCAGATAACAACGCAACCATGGGGTCGACACTAGTTTTTCAAGAAAATATCAACACTTACACCTTGATAGATGGCACCTTTTTGAAGCTAGAAAAAACACTTTAGCTTAAGCGGCCTTTTTAGGCTCTTGTGATAAAAGACCTGCTTCCTTTGTTGAGAGATGTGCGTTAAAAGCGCATAATATCCAACTGACTTTTGTGCATTGGAATAGGCTTTACTTGTGGCGTCTGCGTCTAACAACGATAAAAATGTTGATAAATTGAAGGTTCCCCCTCATAGCATTGAGGCCGAGCAGTCTGTTTTAGGCAGCATGCTTATCGACCCCGAAAGCTGGGATAAGGTCGCGGAACTTGTTACCGATAACGACTTTTACAATCGTTCACACCAAATAATCTTTCGTGCTATCACGCGATTGCTTAATAGCAGTCAGCCGATAGATCTTATTACCGTATCAGAAGAGCTTGAAAAGCACGATGAACTAGAAGATGCAGGTGGTTTTGCTTATCTCGGCGAGCTAGCGAAAAATACCCCAAGTTCTGCAAACGTAGTCTCTTATGCGCAAATTATTAGCGAGCGTGCTATTACCCGTGAACTTATCGGTGTTGCGCACGAAATTGCTGAAGTAGGCTATAACCCTGAAGGCCGTGACAGCGCAGATATTCTCGACCTTGCTGAAAGTAAAGTCTTTGAAATAGCAGAGCGAAGAACCGGTGAAAACGAAGGCCCTCGCGATGTTGAGTCTATCCTAGGTAAGACCATCGACCGTCTAGAAGAGCTGGTAAAAACCAATAAAGAAGTAACGGGTGTTACAACGGGCTTTACCGACCTAGATAAAATGACCAGTGGTATGCAGCCGTCGGACCTTATAATCGTGGCGGCGCGTCCATCAATGGGTAAAACTACCTTTGCAATGAACTTGATTGAAAACGCCATGATGGCAGAAGAAAAGCCAGTACTGGTTTTTAGTCTTGAGATGCCATCTGAACAAATCATGATGCGTATGTTGGCGTCATTAAGCCGTGTTGATCAAACGAAGATTCGTACCGCTCAGCTAGACGATGAGGACTGGGCGCGTATATCTAACACTATGGCTATGCTTAAAGATAAAGATAGCCTGTTCGTTGATGACTCTTCGGGTCTAACACCTATGGATGTGCGAAGCAGAGCCCGTAAACTCGCGCGGGAGCGCGGCGGGATAAGCCTTATCATGGTGGATTATCTTCAGCTAATGCGAGTACCGTCGCTAAGCGATAACCGTACATTAGAAATTGCCGAAATATCACGGTCATTAAAAGCGCTGGCTAAAGAACTGGAAGTGCCCGTAGTTGCACTGTCGCAGCTTAACCGTACGCTAGAACAACGTGCCGATAAACGCCCAGTTAACTCTGACCTTCGTGAATCTGGTTCAATCGAGCAGGATGCCGACCTTATCATGTTTATCTATCGTGATGAGGTTTATCACGAAAACAGTGAATATAAAGGCATTGCAGAAATCATTATTGGTAAGCAGCGTAACGGTCCAATTGGTACCTGCCGACTTACCTTCCAGGGCCAGTTTTCTCGTTTTGATAACTATGCAGGCCCAGCCATCGCAGATGAGTACTAACGCCCTATCTTTGGTCGAGTTAATTGTCTAACTAATTTCCAAGCTGTGGTTGAATAGCGTGCTGCATTCGTTTCTGCAAAACGCTATTTAGGGCGGGTCGATAGATACAAAAAAGGCGCCTTTCGGCGCCTTCTTCAATTCATATAATATGAATTACTTTTCTTCAGCTACTTTCACTGTGTCTTTAACTGTCACTGAAATGCGACGGTTAACACGGTGTGCTTCAGCGTTATTGCCTTCGTCTAGAAGCTGAGTTTCGCCGTAACCGATAGTCTCTAGGCGAGAGCTGTCGATACCGTACATGTCTACCATTACTTCTTTGAAGTTAGCAGCACGACGCTTAGAAAGGTCCATGTTGTACGCTTCAGAACCTGGTGCAGAAGTGTGACCTTCTACTACTGCAGTCGTTGAAGGATACTGCTTCATGAACTCAGCAAATTCAGAGATTTCTGGATCTTTAGGCATTTTAACAACAGCGCTTTCGTTGTCGAATAGAACGCGTAGTGTGATTTCTACTGTCTCTTCGTCAAATACTGTACAACCTTTAGCGTCTACTTTTACGCCAGCTGGTGTATCAGGGCACATGTCTTTGCTGTCTACAACGCCATCGTTGTCAGCGTCTTTAATTGCACAACCAGTTGCATCTACTTTAGTGCCAGCTGGAGTGTTAGGACACTGGTCAACACTGTTTAGAACGCCATCGTTGTCGTTATCAACGCTACAGCCAGTCGCATCAACGCGAACGCCAGCTGGAGTCATTGGGCACTGATCTTTGCCATCTACAACGCCATCGTTGTCGCTGTCTTTAGGAGCAGAAGGAGTGCTCTTGCCAAATGGAATCGCAAGACCAACTTTTACACTGAAGTCGTTATAGCTTTCACCGAAATCGTGATACGTAGCAATCTCTGTGATTAGGCGAGCTGTCTCACCAACTTTCCAGTGTTTACCGATACCAATGTTACCAAGTGTTGTAGAGTCACCAACTGATTGGCGCTTAACACCACCAAAAACAAACCACGCGTCATCCGGCATAAAGTATAGCGCGTCTACGCCAGTCATTTCGCCGCTGTCGTCGCCGCCGTCACGGAAGTCTACAGACAATTTCGTGAATTCTACACGGGCAGCCCAGCTTTGAGTGAAACGGAATCCGTATTCGAACGTTGCACCTAAACCGTCGTCGTATACTTCACCTTCGGTAAGAGAAAGAGGGCGTGATTCGTCAGTATTGTAATGCATGCCCGAAATACCAAACCAGCTTTTGTACTCTGGCTCAGAAGAGTCTTGAGCAAATGCGCTGGTAGATGAAAGTACAGCTAGAGATAGCGCTGCCATTTTAAAGTGTTGTTTCATAGTCACATCCTGTTTAACGTTGAGTGATTATCGATTTTAGATAATTTTGTGTTGTGCTTAGCGATATACGCTAGCACAAATTGTGCCATTTATAATATGGGTTAGGCTGCGATCCCTTGTAATGTGGCAATAATTGTTCGTCTTCCACCATGATCTCGGTGTTCACCGAGCATGATACCCTGCCACGTACCAAGTGCAAGTTTGCCTTGTTGGACAGGAATGGTAAGTTGACAGCCTAGTATACTCGATTTTAAGTGAGCAGGCATATCATCTTTACCTTCATAAGTATGCCTGAAAAAAGAAAGTTCTTCTTTTACACTATGGTTGAAGAAAGCTTCCATATCATGCCTCACTGTAGGGTCGGCATTTTCGTTTATCGTTAAGCTTGCGCTGGTATGCTGAAGCCATAGGTGTAGCAGCCCAACTTCAACATGGCGAATATTCTGTAGCGCAGATTCCACCTGGTCGGTTATCAGGTGAAATCCTCTGGGGTAACTGTCGAGTGTAATTTTTTCAGAGTGCCAGAAATTATTTGTCAAAACAGATTTCCAAGTGCGCTAAACCTTCATCGCACATGAAGGGCAGAATAATTTTAGCGCCATCGACCTGATGGCTGATAGTGTGTTGCTTTCCCGATACTACGATAGGTGTCGCCATTCCGAACTCGAACCCGCGTTCTGCAAGATCTCGTTTTGCGTTTCCGCAAATCATATTGGTAACTTCACCAACCATATCACCCACTTCAGCATCGAGTTTTTCAGGGCGCTCTCCAACCATTCGCTCCATAATAGTAAGGGCAAGTGATTCATCAAACGTGATAGACATAGAGCCACGAACATCTGGACCTACCATGCCTATCAAGCCAGAAACGTCACCTTTAGCGATATCGCTTTGCTTGCGTTTGGGCTTGCCCGGAGTCAACTTTGTTTGTGCCATGGTCTCTAGCACGTTGAGCAGGCCGGCAATAAAAGGGTTCACAAAATCAGCATTCATGTACACTCTCCTGGGCAGTGTGCTCTTCGGTTTGTTGACAGTCGGCACATAATCCATGGGCCTCAATGGTTTGTTTTGAAACTTTAAAACCGTGTTGTTTGGCTTGATTATCGAGGGTATCTTGAAGACCTTCAGATTGAATCTCAGCAACATCACCGCAGCTGTCACAAATTAAGAACTGAACGGGGTGGTTACATCCAAAATGGTAACAGGCTACGAACGCATTGGTAGACTCTAAGCGATGAATGAAACCAAAATCGAGAAGAAAATCCAAAGCGCGATACACAGTGGCAGGTTTTGCACTGGATTCTGTTTCTTTTAATGAGTCGAGTAGTTCATAAGCACCCATGGGGCCGTGCTTTGATACAAGAATCTCGTACACCTTTTCTCTAAGCGGTGTAAATCTAGCGCCGCGCTGTTCACAATACGCGCGTGCCTTATGAATAAGTGTGGTTTTGTTCATTGATGATAACCGTAAACTCGACTTTCATTGTTATATTAAAGCGCTACTTCTGGATCACGTTTGTTTGTGTGAACGTGAGCAATTAACTCATCTTCCAAGGCAAAACGCTCTTCTAATGTTTCTCCAAGCTTAGCTAAGGCAGAATCAAAGCCTGCAGCCTGCTCTGGCGTCACTGCTTGCGCAAACGTATCATTGAATTCAAGTGCGGCGTCAGTGGTTTTTGTCAATCTGGGGTAAAGTTTATCACGCAGTTTTATACCTTCGCTGTCGCTTTCAACTAAAATATCGAAAACTTCGAAATGTCCTGCAGAAAGATAATCGAGTAAAGCACCACAAAAGTTTGCTATTTCATCGGCATCGGGCAAACATTCGCTATGGTTGTTAATGCCGGCAAGTTCACAGTACGAGACTAATAAGGCTTGCCTATCTAATAGCCAACGGTCTATGACCTGACTTTTGCCACCCCATTTAGATTTTACGCTTTCCAACTGTTGCAACATTGTATGTGCTACCCGTTTAGCGACAATAAGTTTCAGTATAACACCGTGCACTAGCGACACAAATTTTGCACGAAAAAGTTTGCAGTAAAAACATAGTGCTAAGGCAAACTAACGCCTAGTGAACGGGTTAGCGGCCTTGAATTTACAAATTTTGAGCTGAATGTACAGTAACCTTTATCAGCCCTAGTGTATTATGAAGTACAGAAGCGTAGGAGTAACACTATATGATGATTAAATTAGATGAAGGGAAGTTGACCTCCCAGCAGGCGATGTGGGTGGTTTTTAGTCGTGGAAAAGTTCTAGTACAAGAATCATCTGAGTCTATTCCCGTTGCTTATCTGAGTGAAATTCCTTTCCTAGCGTCATACGTAAATGAAATACATCAACTTCCGCCACTAAACGAAACTGCACACAGAGAATTACCTGTCTTCGTTGTAGATTTAGGCGCTGAACATGTAGAGGAACCCGGCTGGGAAAAAGTATCACTTAGACAACTTCTTTTTGCTGAATACGATATTGCTTTTTCTGTTATTGGTAGAGCATGGCAATACATTCATTTTTTGCGGACACACCAGTTTTGTGGCCAGTGTGGTGCGAAAACCGAGCGTGTAGATTGGGAGATGGCTATGCAGTGTTACCGCTGTCAGCATCGCACCTATCCAAGGGTGTCCCCATGTATTATCGTTTCTATTCACAACAATGAGAAAATACTATTAGCAAAAGGGGTTCGCCACAAAGAGTCTAATATGTATTCGACCCTTGCCGGCTTTGTTGAAAGCGGGGAGAGTTTAGAGCAAGCCGTTCATCGAGAAGTATTTGAAGAGGTTGGTGTAAAAGTTAAAAACCTGCGCTACTACAATAGCCAGCCTTGGCCGTTTCCTCATTCTCTTATGGTAGGTTTTATTGCTGAGTATGATGGCGGAGAAATTCGTTGCCAAGAAAACGAGATAGATGACGCACAGTGGTTTGAAGTGGATGCACTGCCGACTATTCCGCCTAAAGTGTCTATCGCAGGGCAGCTAATTGAGAAAACAGTGTCTCTCATCGGCGACAAATAAAAAACCCTGCCGAAGCAGGGTTTCAATACGTTTAGCACGGTCCCATAAAGGGCTTCTTTTATTTAACGGTTATAGTAATAGCAAACACTCACTTTAAGTGCAAGTTACTTTTTAAGCAATGTGCAAGGAATGTTCGTCTTTAATTATCGACACTACGTCGATTTGTTATTAAAACAGCGACTTTTTAATACAGGTTTTAGCACACCTTGTTCAGAATGCTGGTATACTTCGCGGTTCAAATATATACAGTTATTTAGGTGAGTTATATGTCGCAAAATTTCCCCAGTGTTGATAAGCCCGCGTTGAAGAATGATCGTTACTTACGTGCATTACTTAAGCAGCCGGTTGATATGACACCTGTATGGATGATGCGACAAGCAGGGCGTTACCTTCCAGAGTATAAAGCGACCCGTGCAGTAGCAGGCGACTTTATGTCGTTGTGCAAAAATGCAGAGCTTGCCTGTGAAGTAACGCTGCAGCCTTTACGCCGCTTTCCACTCGATGCCGCTATTCTTTTCTCTGATATTTTGACTATCCCAGATGCAATGGGGCTAGGTCTTTACTTCGAAACCGGTGAAGGCCCACGTTTTAAAAATCCAATCACATGCAAAGCGGACGTAGATAAAATTGGTCTGCCTGATCCAGAAGGTGAGCTTCAGTATGTAATGAATGCTGTTCGCACCATTCGCCGAGAGCTAAAAGGTGAAGTACCATTAATTGGATTTTCTGGAAGCCCTTGGACACTAGCTACCTATATGATCGAAGGTGGTTCAAGTAAGGCCTTTACCAAAATTAAAAAAATGGCATTCGCGGAGCCAGCCACGCTGCACGCATTGTTAGCCAAACTAGCCGACTCAGTAACTGAGTACCTTAATGCTCAAATCGCAGCGGGTGCACAATCTGTTATGGTATTTGATACCTGGGGTGGCGTATTGTCTCCTCGTGACTATAAAGAATTCTCGCTTCAATACATGGAACGCATTGTAAGCGGGCTAACCCGTGAAAATGAAGGTCGTAAAGTGCCTGTTACCTTGTTCACGAAAAACGGCGGTATGTGGCTTGAGTCTATTGCGGCAACAGGTTGTGACGCAGTAGGTTTAGATTGGACTATCGATATTAAAGAAGCCCGTGCACGTATTGGCGATAAAGTAGCGCTTCAAGGCAACATGGACCCTTCTATGTTATACGCTCAGCCGCAAAGAATTGAGCAAGAAGTGGCGTCTATTTTAGAAGGCTACGGCGAAGGAAGCGGTCACGTGTTTAACTTAGGGCACGGAATTCATTTAGACGTACCACCTGAGAACGCCGGCGTGTTTGTTAACGCGGTGCACGACCTTAGTAAGCAATATCACAAGTAAGCGACTTCAATAAAGGAAGTGGAATGAAAACGTGGCTTGTGTTGTTGCTGATAGCGTTTGCATTGGTAGCGGGGTATAAATTCTCTGGCTATCAACACCAACTCAGTGAATCCAATGCAGAGAAAGAGCGACTAACCAATGTGTTAGCGCGCTCTCGTGCCACGGAAACCAGTGAACTTAAAGTCATTAAGCCTGCTGCTAAGCTAGTAAAGAACGAAGTCGCCACAACGAACTCTGACACCAGCGTTGTGGATGAAGAGCAAGCTAGCGTTCAAGTTGTGACTCCCGACCCCTTTTATACGAAAACAGAGGGGTCACTTAATACCTTTTTTGCTTTACCTCCTAATAAAGAGCGCTTTGTGTTGGAAACGGTAAAATGTGGAAACGGGCTTTGCGAAATAACCGGCGAGTACGATGGCTCTGAAAGCGAATTATCTTTGGTTATAGAAGCCTTAGAGAGAGAACCATGGTGGCAATTTGGCTCACCGACTATTACCACTGAGGTTGCACAGCGCGGCTTGAGACTCAATGTTTCTTTTGTTGCTTCACAGTTGCCAAGCGCTCGCGTTCAAAATCGAACCCGTGCCCAAGAGCGAAATCAAAACAGTGTTCAGACCGAGTCGGACAACCAAATTGCATCAGCCCAAATAACATCTGCAGGATAGCCTTTAACCTTAGGTTTATTGCTTGGATTTACACGTAAATCTTATGCGTCTCTGGGTAAGCCTTTTTCAACAACGCGAATAAGTCGAGCTTGCTGTCTACTGTCGCCGCTAGAGGCCTTTTGCTTGCTTTGCTGTTGCTCAATAGCCCAATCAATGTGCCTATCTACTAGGTCGCTTACACAGCCCCGTCTTTCTTTTAAAAGCCGAATGCTTTCTTCATTATAAGGTGCATTGCCTAAAGCCACGGCGATATTTCTCTGCCACTTCTCAAAGCCGATACGCCTGATAGGTGAGCCTTCAGTATTGCGTAAAAAGGTTTCTTCAGACCAACTAAACAAATTATTAAGACTTTGACCATGCAATACCTGCCTAGGATGAAAGTCTTCTTCACTAGTGATATCGGCGAATCGATTCCAAGGACAGACAAGCTGACAATCATCACATCCGTAAATGCGATTGCCCATCTTTGGTCGTAACTCTTCGGGTATGTCCTTATCCGATTCAATGGTGAGGTATGATATACAGCGTCGACCGTCCACTTTATAAGGGGCTACAATCGCGCTCGTAGGGCATATAGTCAAACACGCTGTGCAGCTTCCACAGCCTTCTTCGATAGGGGCATCCACTGGCAGCGGTAAATTAATAAAAAGCTCACCTAGAAAGAACCAAGAGCCCGCTTCTTTATTAAGTGTTAGGCTGTGCTTACCGGTCCAGCCAATCCCCGCTTTTTCGGCAATGGCGTGTTCCAGAACTGGTGCTGAATCCACAAACGGGCGGTATTGGGTATGCGCAAGAGAGGCAGTTATTTTTTCGCCTAGCTGCTTTAAGCGCTTACGTAACACTTTGTGGTAGTCACGGCCTAACGCATAGCGGCTGATATAGCCTATTTCTGGCTTTTTTAAATGCTTAGCAAACGAGGCATCAGGAGGTAAGTAATTCATGCGAACACTGATAACACGCAATGTACCTGGGACCAGTTCATCTGGCCGGGCACGCTTCATCCCATGGCTTTCCATAAAGGCCATATCACCGTGGTAGCCATTGTCTAACCATTCCTGTAGGTGTGACTCGTGCTGATGTAGATCAATATCGCTGATGCCAACCTGTTGAAAGCCTAGCGCTGTACCCCAAGCCTTGATATTGTTGGTCAATTCAACAAGGTCGATAGAACTAATTTCGGACATTTGCTTATGCTAGATACTCAATTAACGTCAAGTTTATCATACAAACTATTTCGGGCCGATCAGGTTAGGGAAAATGAAGGGCAAGCCGCCGCCGACTCTGGCTGTGATATGTTCACCTTAATGCAAAGAGCCGGTGACGTGGTATTTAAACAATGTTTAGAGCTAATGCCTAATTCAGACGTTTATTTAGTATTGGTGGGACAAGGTAACAATGCGGGCGATGGCTACATTGCAGCCATCAACGCAAAACTCGCAGGTAAGCAAGTGCATCTATGTGCGGTGGAGCCTGAACGTACTCTCGACGGCGATGCGGGTAAAGCACAGCAGCGCTGGCTTGATGCTGGCGGCAGCATTAATGGGTTTGATGCGGCGTTATTGGACAAATCAGATGTAGTTATTGATGCGCTTCTTGGTACAGGTATTAACAGTTATATACGCAATGAGTTTGCTGATGTTATCGATGCCGTTAACTCGTCATCGACCCCCGTGGTGAGCGTGGATGTTCCCTCAGGACTCGATGCTAACACAGGTCAAAGTCTAGGACGCTGTGTTCAGGCTGATATAACGGTGACCTTCGTGGGTATAAAGCCCGGGCTTGTCACAGGAGCGGGCAAACAATCATGCGGCAAACTGGTTTACGCTGATTTAGGCATAGGTAAAGCCTTTCAAGCATTAGCCAAAGCTAGCGCGACCATGCTGAATATCGATCACTTCAAGGGGATGGGGCCTCGGGAAATCAACAGCCACAAAGGCACTTACGGGCGACTGTTATGCATTGGTGGAAACCGAGGGACTGCAGGGGCAATTCGACTTGCCAGCGAAGCGGCCCTTCGAAGTGGCGCGGGTATGGTGCGAGTGTATACCCATGAATCGTCGGTGGTTCAGGTAAGTGCAGGCAGACCTGAACTTATGGTGACCGACTTCAATTTAGAAGATGCATTAGCTTGGGCGACCTGCGTGGTGATTGGCCCGGGTCTTGGTCAAGATGAATGGGCTGAAGAAGCATTCGAAACCACAATGAAACATTGTCAAAACCAAAATAAGCCTGTGGTTATCGATGCTGATGCGCTTAACCTTTTGTGTCAGCAGTCCACAGCGTACACCTTGTCAGACAGTATCTTAACGCCTCATGCGGGTGAAGCAGCGCGCTTACTGGGTGTTTCTATTGACGATGTTGAAAGTGACCGCTTTAACTATGCAAGACAGTGCTCACAGCGATACCACGCCGTCTGTGTACTTAAAGGGGCGGGCACGCTTATCGATAACGAAAAGAAAACCTGGGTTTGCCGTCACGGTAATCCAGGCATGGCCACGGCAGGAAGCGGTGACGTACTAAGCGGAATTTTAGGCGCATTGCTTGCGCAAGGAGTAGAAACGGATATTGCAGCAAAATATGGCGTAGTGCTACATGCAAAGGCAGGTGATGATATTGCCCAACTGTATGGTCAACGTGGTATGATAGCGAGTGATTTGTTCGACGCAGTACGTGCGCTTATCAACCACTAAATAGGTTGGTTTTGTCTTGAACGGGCAGGCATCTACTGTGTTTCTTTATATTACTGTGGAATATTGTTGATGTCTTACCCGCATACCTCTTTTTTTGCTAATGAAGTAGATGACACCGCTCAGCTTGCCAAGGACTTAGCGCAAGCGGTTTCGAGTCAGCTCCCTACCGATGCCGTTATTTATCTTGACGGCGACCTAGGGGCAGGGAAAACAACATTTAGCCGTTATTTTATTCAGTCTCTAGGTCATTCAGGTAGCGTTAAAAGTCCAACCTATACATTGGTTGAACCTTATGAGTTGGATAGCGTCAATATTTATCACTTCGACCTGTATCGCTTGGCCGATCCGGAAGAGCTAGAGTTCATGGGAATTCGAGATTACTTCGGCTCCGGAGCTATCGCGCTTATTGAATGGTCGGAAAAAGGCGGCGAATACTTGGCATCCCCAGACTTAGTGATTAGTATAAATATTACACCAGCGGGTAGGCAGTTCAATTTGGAAGCGAAAAGTGCTCACGGTGCTAAATTGCTTCAGCAATGTAAACGCGTGTAGCGAACATTTGAACTGAAAGAAACATTGAACAATTAGCGGCTCCGATGTTTACGAGAGCGGCATGACAATAACATAAAGGCTAATTATGGTGCGCAGTATAGTTTCGGTATTATTCTTGTGTTTCGTAGTGCAGTTTGCATACGGCGCACAAAATAACATCGACGGAGTAAGAATATGGCCGTCGCCGGACAATACACGTGTCGTTTTCGATATGAAGGCTGCGCCAGAGTTCACTTACTTTACCCTCAAAAATCCCCTTCGACTGGTTATCGATCTTAAAAACACCAGTGATTCGGCAAAGCTGTCAGGCGTAGAAAATAGCGGTGATTTAATTAAAAAATTGCGCTATTCAACCCCTAAAAATAAGTCATCGGCTAGGGTAGTTGTTGAACTCAACAGAAATACAAAGCCCTCATTGTTTGCTGTAACGCCTAATGGTTCTCTTGGTCACAGGCTTGTGCTTGACCTGCCCGACAGTGCCCCTAGATCATCGTCGACGCAATCGGCGTCGACATCAGCAGGTTCTGTGGTGATTGACGATACAAGTAGCGCACGTGATAGAGATATTATCGTTGCCATTGATGCCGGACACGGTGGACACGACCCAGGCTCAGTTGGTCCCGCAGGAACGTATGAAAAGCACATCACGCTGAGTATAGCCAAAAAGCTTGAAAGCAAAATCAACCGGGAACCCGGTATGCGTGCCATAATGACGCGCAGCGGTGACTATTATATTTCTCCTAATCGTCGCCCAGAGATCGCCAGAGAGAAAAAAGCCGACTTACTTATCTCAATTCACGCCGATGCGTTTAGTCAACCACAGCCGCGAGGTGGCTCGGTATGGGTACTATCAACACGTAGAGCCGACACTGAATTAGGTCGTTGGTTAGAAAAATCAGAGCGTCACTCTGAGTTGTTAGGCGGAGCTGCTGAAGTTATCAATGATAAATCTAGCGAACGATACCTTACTGAGACCATTCTTGGCCTATCTATGGATCACAGCATGGCGACTAGCCATGATTTAGGCAATAAAGTGGTAGAAGAGTTAAAGCAAGTGACCAGTCTTCACAAAAGAAAGCCACAAGCCGCCAGCTTTGCTGTGTTAACCGCGCCCGATATCCCTTCAATTTTGGTTGAAGTTGGTTTTATATCGAATCCGCAAGAAGAGAAAAACCTGAACTGGTCTAAACATCGCGAGCGTTTAGCGAACGCAATGTTCAATGCAGCCAAGCGCTACTTCAAGCAAGTACCCCCTGATGGTACACTGTGGGCTCAGGAAAGAGTGAATAATCGAACGCACAAAGTCAGAAGTGGTGAATCGCTTTCGTTATTAGCACAGCGTTATAATGTGAAAGTAAGCAGTATTAAAGCCGCTAACGATCTTTCAAGCGATGTTGTTCGCGTAGGGCAGGTATTAAATATTCCGAGAACATAAACCGAGGGTTTGTTTTATCGGCGTTTGCCATTGCGACTACGCGCTTACATATAAAATCATCACCAATTCATATAGTGAATACTATACATTGAATATCATAGGGTAGCCCTTTGCCTATACAGCTTTTATCTCCCCAACTCGCTAACCAAATTGCCGCTGGTGAAGTGGTTGAACGACCTGCATCTGTCGTGAAAGAGCTGTTAGAAAACAGCCTCGATGCCGGTGCTACCAAAATAGAGGTCGATATTGAAAAAGGCGGCCACAAACGCATTCGAATAAAAGACAATGGATCAGGCATTGTAAAAAGTGAACTGCAGTTAGCGTTGAGTCGCCATGCGACAAGCAAAATTACTACCCTTGATGACTTAGAACAAATCTTGTCCCTTGGTTTTCGCGGTGAAGCACTTGCTAGTATTAGTTCGGTGAGTAGGTTGACTCTGACATCTCGTACAGAGTCTCAAGCCGAGGCATGGCAGGCGTATTGTGAGGGCAGGGAAATGGCGGTAAATATTCAGCCAGCGGCTCACCCTGTGGGAACCACAATTGATGTGGCAGACCTTTTTTATAATACGCCTGCAAGGCGTAAGTTCTTACGTACTGAAAAAACCGAATTTCAGCATATCGAAGACGTTATTAAGCGTATTGCGTTAAGTTACCCAAAGGTTTCTTTTATTTTAAAGCACAACGACAAAGTGATAAAACGCTTTATTGCTGACAAAGAAGGCAGCTTACAAACACGGATTGGCGCCGTAGTTGGGCAGAAGTTTGTTCAAAATGCTGTGCACATAAATACGGAATATGAAGGTCTTCACATAGACGCATGGCTCGGCAACGAAGCTATGTTGCGCAGCAGCAATGATTGCCAGTTTAGTTTTGTGAACGGTAGGGGCATGCGCGACAAGCTCATTATGCATGCTATCCGGCAAGCGTATGAAAGTGTTTGGGGCGTTATCGAGCAACCGAGCTTTGTAGTGTATTTAGATGTTAATCCTAAAGATGTTGATGTTAATGTTCACCCTGCTAAGCACGAAGTTAGGTTTCAGCAAGGCAGGCTAGTGCATGACTTTATCTGTAAAACGGTGAGTGATGCACTACACGCCATGACCGACGAGCAGCCCTTGACAGGAATGGACACAAATCGCGCTTCGGGCTCTGATTTAATGGCTACACAGGTAGAACACGACTACATTAGGCCCCTACAAGAACAAGCGCCTGATAACGCACGGGCTTTTAATGAAACCTCTCATTATCCCGAAGGGGCGTATTCGCAAAATGCGACGCAGAGTCACGGTCAATATCCCGGTAGTGTGAAACCGTCGTCAGCGGGAAGCTTTAGTGGGGGCGGCGGAGCTAAGCTTTTGCAAGGCAGAGGGCAAAGTCGAGGGCCAGGCGCTGCTTATCAATCTAGTTATAACGCTTTGATGACGCCAAATAGTGACATCATTGATAGTGATAACGGCGAACAGCGGACTAATGCTCACGTTAATCTTTCTCCCTTGTGTAGAATTTACCCAAAATCAGAAAAAATTTACCTTATTTTTGCAACTAAAGTTGCAAGTATCTGGTTAAGCGAACTATTTTTAAAAGCGAAGCATGGGCAGCCGCTATTGATGCCGGTCGCCGTTTCACTTGAAAATGTGGATGAAAAGCTTGTCGAATTATTAAACGCATCGCATTTTGAAATTAACAAAGTAGCCGGAAAATACCGCTTGCAGCAGGTGCCTGCCGGAACAAGGCATTTACCTTGGCTAAAATGGTTTGAATCCTTTTTATCCATCAAGGGTAGCGGTGAATTAGATTCTATTGAAGGTGCGATGACATCGCTCGATTTAAAAGAGCAAGTGTTCGACGACGATGTATCAAATATGCTCTGGTACTGGTTGGATCAGCAAAGCGAAGCGAAACAATGGGAAATTATTGAGCAATTTGCTAAAGTGCGCCCCTTAAATTTAGTGCTAGATGTGTGGGGAGAATAACGTGTCCAATGGCATAAATTCTGCATTACCTGTAATAGCAATTATGGGCCCCACAGCGTCAGGCAAGACGGGGTTGGCGTTAGATATAGCAGCTCAGGTTGATAGTGAAGTAATTAGTGTAGATTCAGCCCTTGTATACAAAGGCATGGATATTGGCACTGCGAAGCCGACGCAGGAAGAGCAAGCGGGGGTAGTGCACCACTTAATTGATATTATCGACCCGGCAGATAGCTATTCGGTGTCGCAATTTGTAAACGATACGAATGGGCTTATCGGCGATATTTTAGCTCGAGGCAAGGTGCCAATTCTGGCTGGAGGTACAATGATGTACTTTAATGCCTTGATAAATGGAATTTCGCCACTACCTAAGTCAGATGAAAAGATAAGGGATGATATAACACAGCAGGCACAACGCTTGGGTTGGTCTAAATTACACGATGAATTACGTGGTGTAGACCCAATCAGTGGTGAGAGAATCCACCCCAATGACCCACAGCGTATTACTCGTGCACTGGAAGTGTATAGAAGTACCGGCAAGACGTTGACATATTGGCAACAACAAGAGGGTGAAAAGTGCCCTTATAACATTGCACAATTTGCCATAGCGCCCGCAGACAGGGCAGTGTTGCACGAACGAATCGCGACCCGGTTCGATATGATGCTAGAGCAAGGGTTCGAAAAAGAAGTATCGAAACTCTATGAACGCAGTGATCTACATGAAGATCTACCTTCGATACGTTCAGTAGGGTATCGACAAATGTGGCAGTACCTAGACGGCCAATTGAGTTACGCAGAAATGCGTGAAAGAGGTATTATCGCTACAAGGCAGCTTGCCAAGCGCCAGCTTACGTGGTTACGGGGCTGGGAGCAGGTTACATGGCTTGACACATTTGCTAACGATAATTTGATTAAAATTACAGCGAAAGTCACACTTTAAATGTTTGAGTGTGGTATACATTAGACGTGCAGTGATAGTGAAATTTCTATCATGAATAATAAAAACTAAGGATATCAAATGGCTAAAGGGCAATCTTTACAAGACCCATTCTTGAACGCTTTGCGTAAGGAACGTATTCCAGTATCAATTTATCTGGTAAACGGTATTAAACTTCAGGGGCAGGTTGAATCATTCGACCAGTTCGTTATTTTACTGAAGAACACAGTAAGCCAAATGGTGTATAAGCACGCGATTTCTACTGTTGTTCCAGCACGCGCTATCACTATGCCTAGCGCAGGAGATTCTGAAAATACTAAAGGTGAATAATTTAAAAGGTAACGCGCTTGTTTGACCGTTATGAAGCCGGTGAACAGGCTGTACTTGTTCATGTTAATTTTTCCGACGAGAACAGTAAAGAAGACTTAAGTGAGCTTGAATTACTTGTGTCTTCAGCAGGGGTAAATGCGGTCGAAGTCATCACGACGTCCCGCAGTGCGCCTCACGCTAAGTTTTTTGTCGGATCAGGTAAGGCAGAGGAAATAGCAGCAGCGGTAAAAGCACACGATGCTAACGTTGTTATTTTTAACCACGCGCTTTCTCCTTCTCAGGAGCGTAATTTAGAAGCGGTGTGTAAATGCCGGGTGTTAGATAGAACCGGGCTTATTCTCGATATTTTCGCGCAGCGCGCGCGAACTCACGAGGGTAAGCTTCAGGTTGAACTAGCCCAGTTGAGACATATCTCAACCCGTCTCATCAGAGGATGGACTCACCTTGAGCGTCAAAAAGGTGGTATTGGTCTTCGCGGTCCGGGTGAAACACAGCTAGAAACTGACCGTCGATTGCTTCGTGGTCGTATAAAAGCCATTCTTCGTCGCTTGGAAAAAGTGCAAAAGCAGCGTGAGCAGGGTCGTCGCTCGCGTAAACGCGCTGAAATTCCAACGGTATCCTTAGTTGGCTATACGAATGCGGGAAAATCGACGCTATTTAACACCATTACCGACTCACACGTTTACGCTGCTGACCAGCTGTTCGCAACGCTAGATCCTACGTTACGTAAAATCGAGTTAAAAGATGTTGGCCCCGCAATTTTGGCCGATACGGTTGGTTTTATTCGTCATCTTCCCCACGACCTAGTTGCTGCGTTTAAAGCAACGCTTCAAGAAACGCAAGAGGCTGATTTACTGCTTCATGTTGTCGATATTGCCGATACAAAATATCGTGAAACCATGGACGAGGTGAACGACGTACTTGAAGAAATTGAAGCAGGTGACATTCAACAATTACTAATCTGTAATAAGATTGATAAACTAGACGACGTTCAGCCGCGTATAGAAAGAAATGACGAAGGCGTGCCCGTTAGAGTGTGGTTGTCTGCACAAACGGGTGAAGGAACGGAATTGTTAAGCCAAGCTTTGACTGAGTGTTTAGCTAAAAGCATGGTGAACTATACATTGAAGATTCCACCTGCACAAAGTCAATTGCGTGGCGTGTTGTACGAGCTAAACTGTATTGCAAGTGAAGAATACGACAGTCAGGGAGATTGGGTAGTTGATGTAAGAATGCCCACTGCCGATTGGAACAGGCTTGAAAAACGTCTGGAAAACGGAATATCAGAGTATGTTGTGCGACATTAAGCAGTGTTAAACACTGTATTGAGCATGCAAAATTTAAAAATATAACAGTAATCTATGGAGTATCAGCATGGCTTGGAATGAGCCGGGTGGCAATAATAACGACCCGTGGAAGAATCGCGGTGGGAAAGAGCAAGGTCCCCCAGATTTGGACGATGTTTTTAAGAACTTATTTGGTAAGTTTGGAAAGTCAGGTGGTAACGGTGGTGGCTCGGGCAAAAGCCTAGGCGGCATTGGTGCTGGTATTCTAGTAGGTTTACTTGTCGTGATCTGGTTCATTAGTGGTTTTTATACCATTCGTGAAGCTGAGCGCGGCGTAGTCCTTCGCTTTGGTGAGTATCACCAGCAGGTTGAGCCTGGTCTTCGCTGGGCGCCTACGTTCATCGACTCTGTTATTCCTGTTGATGTTCAATCAATACGCGATCAGTCTTCATCAGGCTCCATGCTTACTGAAGATGAAAACGTAGTGAGCGTTCAAATGGAGATGCAATTTCGCGTTGTCGATCCATACCGTTGGACGTTTGCCGTTGAAAGCCCTGAGCAAAGCTTAAGTCAATCTCTTGATAGCGCAATTCGTTATGTGGTTGGTCATTCGACAATGGATGACGTTTTGACTGATGGACGTGAAGTAACCCGTCAGCGCGTATGGGAAGAACTACAAGCTATCATCGAACCATACAACATGGGTGTTTCTATCATTGATATGAACTTCCGTGATGCTCGTCCACCTGAGCAAGTTAAAGATGCATTCGATGATGCCATCGCTGCACAGGAAGACGAACAGCGTTTCATTCGTGAAGCAGAAGCTTATGCTCGAGAAATTGAGCCTCGTGCACGCGGTCAAGTGAACCGCATGAACGAAGAAGCACAAGCCTATAAAGAGCGTGTAACGCTAGAGGCGCAAGGTGAAGTGGCACGTTTTGAAGAGCTGCTTCCTCAGTATGTACGTGCACCTAAGGTTACTCGCGAGCGTATCTACCTTGAAACTATGGAAGAAGTACTTAGCAATACCAGCAAAATCATGGTTGATAGCAAAGGTGGCAACAACATGATGTATCTCCCGCTAGATAAAATCATGGAACGCCAGCAATCTACGAACAACAAAAATACGCGCAACACGCTGGAAGGCTTACAAGCACCAGTAACCGATGCTAATGGCCGCAGCCGCAACAGTTCGCCAAGTTCAGGTTTGCGTGGTGACAGCTACAGAGAGGGGAGATAAGCACAATGAAGAATTTGTTAATTGCAGTATTTGTTCTTCTTGTTTTGCTTGCATCAGGTTCTCTGTTTGCAGTTAAAGAAGGTGAACGTGCGATTGTTATTCAATTTGGTAAAGTGCAAAGAGACGATGCCACAGGTGAAACCAAGGTGTTCGAGCCAGGCCTTCACTTTAAATTACCGTTTATTGACTCGGTCCGCGTACTTGATGCACGTATTCAAACGTTAGATGGTTCACCAGATCGTTTTGTAACGAGCGAGAAAAAAGACCTTATTGTTGATTCATACGTTAAATGGCGCATTGAAGACTTTGCACGTTATTACCTTTCAACGGGTGGTAACAAGCTACAGGCTGAAGCGCTCCTTAAACAGAAAGTAAACAACGGACTGCGTTCAGAATTTGGTACCCGCACTATTGCGCAAATCGTGTCTGGTGAGCGTTCTGCGCTTATGAACCAAGCAATGGAGCAAGCGTCTACATCATCAGACGAGCTAGGTATTGAAATTGTTGACGTACGCGTTAAGCAAATCAACCTACCTACTGAAGTGAGTAACTCTATCTTTCAACGTATGCGCGCAGAGCGTGCGGCTGTTGCTCGTGAGCACCGCTCAGAAGGTCAAGAACAGGCTGAAGTAATTAAAGCTAACATTGACGCAAAAGTAACAGTAATGCTGGCAGATGCTGAGCGTAATGCTCGTCAACTGCGTGGTGAAGGTGATGCGATTGCAGCGCAAATCTACGCTGACGCTTACTCTAAAAATGCAGACTTCTACAGCTTCTTGCGTAGTATGGATGCATATAAAGAAAGCTTTAACAGCAAACAAGACGTTATGGTAATTGCACCTGACAGTGACTTCTTTAAGTATATGAATCAGTCTAACGGCAACTAAAAACCAAACGTTTTTATGAATATAAAGGCCAGTCACTTAGACTGGCTTTTTTATACCTGCTTTAAAAGTAACTTGCTGATAAAAAACAGTTATTTGTGAATATGCGACGCTAATTTAGCAAAGTGTACAGTGAGTTTACCTCTCATTTTCCCTACCCACTGCCAAATTTTCACTAAATCGGGTAAAATACCGCCTGAATATTATTAAAACACGTCACTCATTAAGTACAAAGTTAGCGCCGTCCCAGCGTTAACTTTGATGTAGTAGGCGTAAATAAACGACAGAGGGAAGATTTTGACAACGGAAAACAAGAATACAGCGTCTGCCGATAATAACGGCGGACAGGGTGGGTTATTCTCGCGATTTCTCACTACGGTGGAATGGCTAGGAAATCTACTTCCACACCCAGTAACATTATTTGCGCTGCTTTCACTTTTCATAGTGGTACTAAGTGGCATATTAGGATACTTCGATCTGGCTGTTGCTGACCCACGCCCTGTGGGTGCGAAGGGCCGGGAAGAAGACGGCATGATTGAAGTAATATCTTTGATGAGTGCCGAAGGTCTGCAGCGAATAGTGACTGGGCTTGTCACTAACTTCACTGGGTTTGCGCCACTTGGCACTGTGCTTGTTGCCCTTCTTGGTGTATCGGTAGCTGAACATTCGGGCCTTTTGTCGGCAGCAATGCGCGCATTGGTTATGAACGCGTCAAAACGCGCTGTAACCTTTGCTATTGTTTTCGCTGGCATTATTTCAAACACTGCCTCTGAGCTCGGTTACGTGGTACTCATTCCACTAGCAGCGATGATTTTCCACTCCCTAGGACGCCACCCGCTAGCGGGTCTTGCTGCGGCCTTTGCTGGTGTTTCTGCTGGTTACAGTGCAAACCTATTGTTAGGTACGGTTGACCCACTGTTGTCCGGTATAACAGAAGCGGCAGCGCATATGATTGACCCTGACTACATGGTTGGGCCAGAAGTAAACTGGTATTTTATGTTTATCAGTACTTTTGTGGTAGCCACTATGGGGGCGCTAGTTACTGAAAAAGTGGTAGAGCCGAGGTTAGGTAAGTTTGACCCATCTGAGGCTTCAATAGATTTAGGCAAGCAATCTATGGATGCACCTACAGACTTAGAAAAGAAAGGTCTGCGTTGGGCGGGAATATCTTTTGTTGTGGTTTGCGCAATACTGGCGTTAACGGTAGTACCTGAAAACGGTATTTTGCGTCACCCTGAAACGGGTGAAGTGGCGGGCTCTCCGTTTCTTAAAGGCATTGTTGCGTTCATCTTCATTACCTTTGCTATTCCAGGCTTTGTTTACGGTAAAGTGACCAAGTCGATGCAAAACGACAAAGATGTCATTGATGCTATGGCGAAGAGTATGGGAGCCATGGGGCTTTACATAACGTTAGTATTTTTCGCTGCACAATTTGTTGCTTTCTTTAAATGGACAAATTTAGGTACTGTGCTGGCTGTTAAAGGCGCCGCTCTTTTGCAAGCTGCCGGATTAGATGGCCCCGCCGTGTTTATCCTATTCATATTGATGTGTGGTGTGGTTAACTTATCGTTAGGTAGTGCATCTGCGCAGTGGGCGGTAACGGCGCCTATTTTCGTACCTATGCTTATGCTAATTGGGTACGCGCCAGAAGTTATTCAGGCGGCTTATCGTATCGGTGATTCAGTGACTAACGTTATAGCACCTATGATGAGCTACTTTGGGCTTATCCTAGCCATGGCTGCTAGATACAAAAAAGACTTAGGTATGGGCACGCTTATCGCCATGATGTTGCCTTACTCTATGGTCTTCATAGTAGGTTGGACTATCTTATTTTACATCTGGGTATTTTTACTTGGCATGCCGGTAGGTCCAGGTGCAGCCACTTACTATCAGCCCTAAATAAATAGTTAGCTTTATTGCCACAATATTTGTTGGGTGGCAATTAAACAGCGGTATGTGTTTTTAAATATTATTTTTAAACATATGCCGCTTTTTTAATGCCTAAAATCTATTGGTGCAATCGTAGTTTTTTGGCGTTATAGCAGATCATAATCTAAGGTAATTCAGTATAATACGGATATAGCGAAGTACTTCTCGGACTATGAATACATGAAATACAAATCAAACAAAGGCTTTACCCACGGGCAATCAGATAAGATTGGTGTACTTGTAACGAACCTGGGGACGCCAGAAGCGCCGACTAAACAGGCTCTTCGCCCATATTTGAAAGAATTTCTATCAGACCCTCGCGTGGTCGAAGTACCTAAAGCGATTTGGTGGTTTGTATTAAATGGTATCATTTTAAACTTTCGCCCCAAGCGTTCGGCAGAGGCTTACTCTACTGTATGGACCGAAGAAGGTTCACCGCTAATGGCTATTACGAAAGCACAAGCATCCGCGATTGCAGAACGTTGTAAAGCACAATACGGCGATGATGTTATTGTCGACTTTGCTATGCGCTACGGTAAACCTGCTATAGGCGACACTATCGATGCTATGCTGGCAAAAGGCGTACGCAAGCTTGTAGTGCTTCCGCTCTATCCACAGTACAGTGCATCGACAACGGGTTCTACTTTTGATGCTATTGCAAAAGACTTTACGTCGCGCCGCTGGCTTCCAGAGCTTCGTTTCGTTAACCACTACCACGACCGCGACAATTTTATTACTGCACTTGCCAACAAAGTAAAAGCGCACTGGGAAGTACATGGCCGCGCAGATAAACTCATCTTGTCTTATCACGGCATTCCGAAGCGCTACTTGATGAACGGCGACCCCTACCACTGTGAATGCCATAAAACATCGCGTTTGCTTGCCGAAAAGCTCGGGCTCTCGCACGACGAGTATATGACAACGTTTCAGTCACGTTTTGGTCGTGAAGAGTGGTTAACACCGTATACAGATGAAACATTGAAATCATTACCTGAAAAAGGGGTTAAATCGATTCAGGTTATGTGTCCCGGTTTTTCAGCCGACTGTTTAGAAACCATTGAAGAAATTGGTGAAGAGAATCGCGAATACTTTATGGAAGCAGGCGGCGAGCGTTATGAATACATAGCAGCATTAAACAGTGATGAAGAACACATTGATGTGTTGTTTGACATAGTGCAAGAAAATCTACATGGCTGGACGGTAGAATCTGACAATGGTTTGCGTGCAGGATTAGCCCGAGCGCTAGGCGCTGAACGCTAATTTGTAGCAACTTATGAATTGATAGTGAGAAGCGAGAAAGTCGCGCTTCTCACGCACAAGGAAAGAAAGGGAGAGCACCACGTGGACGTAAAAGCACCAAAGGCACTACTTAAAGCGCAGAAGCTGGCGAACTTATTAGATACTGCCGTTAAGCTCCCTTTCTTCCCCATAAAAATAGGCCTGGATTCAATAGTAGGCCTTATTCCCGGTGCCGGTGACGCCATCATGTTATTCGTTTCTTTGCGCATTGTGTGGCTAGGGAAAAGTTTAGGTATGCCAAAAGCCCTAGTCGCTCAAATGGTGAAGAATTCTGCTATCGACTTCGGGTTAGGTTTTATCCCGTTTGTTGGTGACATTGTGGATGTGTTTTACAAAGCTAACCAAAAAAATGTGCGTATTATGGAGCGTTGGTGGGTAAGTGAAAACAAAGGCAATGTTGATGCAGTCACACAGGAAAAGCTTGCCCAGTGGGAAAAAGAAAACCTCTAAGAATCAGTAAAGTCTTGTACAAAGACCATTACTCCAAATCACGTCTCCTAGCAGGAAGCCTACGCTGATCTCACACCAAAATACCTTATAGCTGGTTTAATGGCGCTACAAAAGATATTCATTGGCAGTAGCGAGCATTAAAGGTAAGTTAAAAACGTCATAAAAAATTACCAATCGTTTTTTATGCTGAAGTCGTAGCAAACAGTCACTATCCATCGAAATACCTCTCTACAAGGAGCGTGCAGTAAATGAAAGCGTCCGACTTATTTGTGAAAGCGTTAGAAGCTGAAGGCGTTGAATACGTCTTTGGTATTCCTGGTGAAGAAAACCTCGACTTACTTGAATCGTTGCGTGATTCTTCCATAAAATTAGTGCTGACCCGCCATGAACAGGGCGCAGGCTTTATGGCTGCCACCTATGGCAGGCTTACCGGGAAAGTAGGCGTTTGCCTATCGACCTTAGGGCCAGGCGCCACTAATTTAGTGACTCCTGCTGCCTATGCTCAGTTAGGTGCTATGCCTATGCTGATGATCACAGGGCAAAAGCCGATAAAAACCAGCAAACAAGGTCGTTTCCAAGTCATCGATATCGTCGACATGATGCGACCTATCACTAAATTCACCAATCAGGTTGTCAGTGGAGACAGAATTCCTTCAACGGTTAGAGAGGCTTTCCGTCTTGCTTCTGAAGAGCGGCCTGGCGCGGTACATATCGAATTACCCGAAGATATAGCAGCAGAGCAAACTAGCGCGCAGATATTAACGCCAAGCAGTACGCGAAGACCGATAGCTGAATATAAAGCGATTGCTTCGGCAATTACGATGATAGAAGAAGCGCAGTCCCCGCTCTTGCTTATAGGCGCAGGTGCGAACCGTAAACTTACTGCAAAAATGCTAAGGGAGTTTGTCGATAAAACCTGTATACCTTTTGTTACTACACAAATGGGTAAGGGGGTGCTTAATGAAAGCGATCCCCGCTTTGCCGGGAATACTGCATTATCTGATGGCGACTTCGTGCACCGCGCGATAGAACGTGCTGACCTTATCATTAATGTGGGTCATGATGTGGTAGAGAAGCCGCCGTTTTTCATGCATCACAACGACAAAAAAGTTATCCACGTTAACTTCGACTCAGCAGCCGTTGACCCCGTCTACTTTCCTCAATTAGAAGTCGTTGGAGACATCGCTAACAGCATTTGGCAAATTAAAGAAGGCATCACCCCCCAAGACGATTGGAAGCTAGATTTCTATAAAGATGTGCATCAGGCGTATGTAGAACATCGCGCTGAAGCAGAAGATGACAATCGTTTTCCTATTTTACCGGAAAGGTTGGTTAGAGATATTCGCAAGGTCATGCCGGATAATGGCATTGTTACCTTAGATAACGGTATTTACAAAATTTGGTTTGCGCGAAATTATCCTGCTTTTCATCCCAACACCCTGCTCTTAGATAACGCTCTTGCTTCGATGGGGGCGGGCTTACCATCTGCCATTGCGGCTAAATTAGTAAAACCGGAGGCGCCAGTACTCAGCGTTTGTGGCGATGGTGGTTTTATGATGAATAGCCAAGAAATTGAGACCGCTGTAAGGCTCAACCTTGACCTGGTGGTGATCATCTTGCGTGACAATGCGTACGGAATGATTAAGTGGAAGCAAGCGAACATGGAGTTTGACGAATTTGGTTTGGACTATGGCAACCCAAATTTTGTTAAGTATGCGCAAAGCTATGGTGCTCAAGGCTGGCGTGTGGACGATACAGACGTGCTTATTCACATGGTAGATAAGTGTTTAAACACAAAAGGTGTGCACATTATCGATTGCCCTGTTGATTACAGCATGAATGACGAAACATTAAACCACACGATTAAAGAGCTGAGTGCCAAGCTTTAAACACAGTATTGAAAAGGTAAGGAGTTAAAAAATGTTGAAGGAAAGCTACCCATACTATTTAGCCAGTGAACCCGAATACGCGAACACCGACCTAGAGGTAACCAACAAATACACCGGCGAAGTTGCAACTAAAGTTGCTATGGCTGGTGCTGATACCATTGATAAAGCAATAGCTGCGGCAGAGAAGGCGCAGCCGGCCATGGCCGCAATGGCACCTTTTGAAAGACAGGCAGTGCTAGAGCACTGTGTTAAACGATTTACTGAGCGTGCAGACGAACTGGCCCAAGCTTTGTGTATTGAAGCAGGTAAACCTATTAAAGATGCCAAAGGCGAAGTGACCCGATTAATAGATACCTTTAAAATTGCTGCGGAGGAGTCGGTTCGTATCAATGGCGAAACGGTAAACTTAGAAATATCAGCGCGGGCAAAAGGTTATCAAGGCATGACCAAAAAAGTCCCCATTGGCCCATGCTCGTTTATATCACCCTTTAATTTCCCGCTAAACTTGGCTGCCCATAAAGTGGCACCTGCCATTGCCGCAGGTTGCACATTTGTGCTTAAACCGGCCTCGCGTACACCTATTGGCGCACTTATTATTGGCGAAGTATTGGCAGAAACAGATTTGCCCAAAGGGGCGTTTTCCATTCTGCCGTGTAGCCGTGATGGCGCTGATTTGTTTACCACAGACGAAAGACTAAAACTGCTCAGCTTCACCGGCTCTCCAGATGTGGGTTGGGCACTTAAAGCAAAGGCGGGTAAAAAGCCTGTTGTGCTGGAGCTAGGCGGTAATGCAGCCTGCGTAGTTGATGAAGATGCTGATATTGAAGACGCTATCGACCGCGTGATTGTTGGGGCTTACTATCAGTCTGGTCAAAGCTGTATCAGTGTTCAGCGCTTGTTAGTACATAGTAAAATATACGATGAATTTAAGTCGCGCTATGTAGAAAAAGTAAAAGCATTGGTGTCTGGTGACCCTTCAAACGAAGATACTTTCATCGGCCCCATGATTTCTGAGGGCGAAGCTGAACGTTTGCATGGTTGGATTACAGAGGCCAAAGAAAAGGGCGCAACTATCCTATGTGGCGGTACTCGCGAAGGCGCAATGCTTGAAGCTACGGTTATGGAAAACGTACCTAAAGACTGCGATGCCAGTGCCGAAGAAGCGTTTGGCCCGCTATCTATCCTAGTGCCTTTCGACAGCTACGACGACGCGCTTAAAGAAGTAAATAACAGTCGTTACGGACTTCAAGCTGGTGTATTTACCCGCGATATTTATAAAGCGCATAAAGCTTGGGATGAGCTAGAAGTGGGAGGCGTTGTTATTGGTGATGTGCCTAGCTGGCGCGTGGATAACATGCCTTATGGCGGCGTTAAAGATTCAGGTCTAGGTCGAGAGGGTATTCGCTACGCGATAGAGGATATGTCTGAGACCCGACTTATGGTTATCCGAACGCCCCAGTAAGCTAAGAAAGCTTAGTATTAATAAATAAAAAGAGCATGTTTAGCCAAACATGCTCTTTTTTATGGCTAGTATTTTTTCATCAACCAATATTTGGTGTGAAAAGCTCACGTTGAAGCTCGTCAGTGGAAAGTATCTTGTTCAATCCCCTAGTTTTTGTCAGCCGCATATTCTTCCAACAAAGATAGTGGAATAATATCTAGGGCTTTTTCATGGGTAGCTTCCAGTCACACCTTGGGCGCAACACCGGCTTCGTAAGCTTCTAACCAGCGAGCAGCGCACAGGCACCATCTGTCGCCGTCGAGTAGACCGGGGAAAGACATGCTAGGCCAGGGAGTTATCAAATCGTTACCCTGTCGTAAGGAAAACTGTAGAAATTCATCGCTAACCACAGCGCATACACTGTGATTGCCCACATCAGCATCGGGTACATAGCAAAAACCTTCACGGGTAAACCCCGTATTTCCACAGCATAGCTGGAGCGGTCGACCATATACATTTTTTGCGTTTGCCAAAATCAGAACCCTCTTTCACAACGTATATTCTTATAATGTGTTTTTATCTAGGTGCCTGTTTAGAATATAAAGGTGTACGTCTTAAATGCTCACCATAATGTATTCACCTTATGACCCTGAACGTTATGGGTCAATAGAAAAGCACTAGTGTACTTACGTTTGAAGGTAAAAAATCGTGCTCGATAAAAGTAAAAAAACCGGGGAAGTTAACTTTTCTGAAGAAGAAATTTCGCGCTTTGACTCGCTGGCAGAGTCATGGTGGGACCCCAACGGCAAATATAAAACAGCCCTTGAGTTTAATCGAGCGCGCTTGGATGTCATTAAAGCGCAAATAGAGGATCATTTCGGCAAAGGTAACCTCCCACCGGATTATTCGTCTTTGTCTATTGTTGATATAGGTAGCGGCGGCGGGCTTATTAGCGAGCCTTTGGCCAAGCTTGGTGCAAAGGTAACTGGCATTGATGCAAGTGCGGTAAGTGTGGAAGTGGCAAAACGCCATGCTGAAAAAAGTGGAGTATCGGTAACTTATAAACACATGTTGTCCAGTGAATTAGTTAAAGAAGCACAGCAATATGACATTGTTATAAACGCTGAAGTGGTAGAGCATGTGCCTGATCAGCAGCAGTTAATTGATGAATGCGCTAGCTTGGTCAAACCGGGCGGGCTGCTTATTCTTGCCACTTTAAACCGAACACTTAAAAGTTTTGTAATTGCTATTGTGGGGGCTGAATACGTAATGCGGTATTTGCCTGTGGGAACCCATGATTGGCAAAAGTTTGTAAAACCTAGTGAATTAGAAAAATGGGTCGGTGAAGACTTTACACTGAAGCATCAGATAGGTATGAAACTCAACCCTTTCAAGGGAGAGTGGCTAACCACTTCTAGCCTTGCGGTAAACTTTATTCAAGCCTATTCCAGAAATTGATGACGGTTTATTAATTGTGTTTATGGTTTTTATTTCGAGTGAAAATGGTATGGGCGAGTATACTCTCGCGTGATTACTATCCTGCTGAATTTAATAGTTATTGATAGTTAGCTGACGATAAATATCACAATTTGATGTTTATCCTCCTTATTAAAATTTCAACATAAAGGTTGATCTTTACATTATGTTTACATAATTATAACAAAGGTCTGACCACAGACCACAGACCACAACGTTATAATTATGAGGCACACACACGATGAGAATATCCAAAAATAATAGAGCAAGGAATGCTCTCATTGTTACTTTGCTTGCCATAACAAGCGCTGTCAGTTCACTAATTGGAGGGGCAGGACAAGCCTTCGCAGGAACATACGCAAAAACTGAAAACCCCATAGTATTGGTCCACGGCCTGTTCGGCTTTGAAGACATACTCTTTGTAGATTACTTTTATAAAGTTCCGCATAAACTCAGCCGCAACGGCGCTGTGGTATACATTGCTGAAGTTTCACCAGCAAATTCCACAGAAGTCCGCGGCGAGCAGTTGCTTGAGTATATCGACGAAGTACTCGCCCTATCAGGCGCAGACAAAGTGAATCTTATTGGGCATAGCCACGGCGGCCCAACGGCACGTTACGCCGCAAGCGTGGCGCCAGAAAAAGTTGCTTCGGTAAGCTCTGTCGCCGGTGTTAATTGGGGCAGTAAAGTCGCAGATGAATTACGGGATGCTTTCGCTGAGGGCTCAGTGGGAGAAGGCGCCGCTGGCGTCGTTGTTAATGCATTTGCCAACATTATTGAAATTGCGTCTGGGTCAGATCCACGTGACAAGCCCACCGACTCAATCGCAGCACTTGATTCTCTGTCAACTGCAGGCTCAGTAGCGTTCAATCAAAAATACCCTGAAGGCATGCCTACCGCCTACTGTCGCAACGACGGTAAGATGTTGGCTGAAAATGGCGTGTATTATTTCTCATGGAGCGGCGGAAGAACTTATACCAATGCTTTAGACATTGTCGACCCTTTCCTAGCTATTACTGGCACTGCGTTTAAAGAGCCAAACGACGGTCTAGTATCAACCTGTAGTTCCCACTTAGGTAAAGTGCTGAAAGACAATTATAAAATGAACCACATGGACGAGGTAAACCAGAGTTTTGGTATAACCCATTGGTTTGAAACCGACCCGGTAGACGTGTTTGTACGTCAGGCTAATCGTCTTAAGAGATTGGGTTTGTAGTGACAGAAGGTAAAGTACGCCATGCGTACCCAATACTTACAGGGCTAGTTGCTCTGTTAGTATTGGGCGGTATTGTTTATTTCCAATTTGCACCTGACACTCAAAAAAATGGTGCAGAGTCTTCCACCGAACGCGTGGAAGTTAGCAGGCAAAAAGAAACCAGTGAAAAGCTGGGCGAGAAGGGAATAACGCATAAAGAGGCAGATGCGCGCCCCTCTCTAAAAAGCGAAGCAGCAAGCGCAAATAAAAGCCTTACTCCCTTTGAGCTTAACTATTCAACCAAAGACGCTTTTGACCGCTTTATATTTACGCGTACAACAAAAGATCCGCAAACCGTTAAGTTTGCCTATACCACTTACGTTAGCACCGTGTTTACACCAACTACCCAAGCGGTAGCGTCTGACTTATTTACCCGTTATGTAGATTATAAAGTGGCGCTTTCTTCCATCGAGACGGAGGTCGACTTGGCTACTCATAGTTTACAGGATGTGTCTTACAAACTTGATGAGCGCGAGGAGATAAGACGCACCTACTTCAACGACACCGAATACCATTATTTATTTAGCCAAGAAGCGCAGGTGGACGAGGCCGCACTGGAGCGCTTGCGTGTCGCACAAGAAAACTCGCTACCCAAAGAGGAAAGAAAAGCGTTAATTGTCGCTTCTATCAAAGCGGGGAATGAAGCCGAACGGGAAGCCTTTCAGCCAACGCTTAATATGCATCGCATCAAAGAGATAAAACGCAGTTATAGCGATATTAACGATCGCTACAACGCTGTGGCGGCCGAGTTTGGTAGTACAGTGGCAGAGCGCTTCGCGAAAACCTGGGAAAAACAGGCTAGCTGGGAAAGCAAAATTGCTAACTATCAAAAATATCGCGACAACTTATCGAAGCAGTCAATTGCGGTTAGCGAGTTAGAAAGCGCGCTACGGGAATACCGGTCTGCACATTTCACCGACAATGAAATAAAGCGTCTAAACGTTATTACAGGGTCGTAATTTGTCAGGAGCGCAATAAAGTCGTCATAGACGAGGCGTTAGCCTTTTCCCCTGCAAATGGTAATGCAGAGGTATAACCATAAAAGTACTGAATAGTTCTATACATAGGCAGAGTGATTTGAAAGCGGATTGTGCAGTTACTAATCTAGAACCAACCCTATATTTAACATTCTGTCATAAGGTTTGTGGCAATCATTATGAAAATCTACGAAACGAAAACGGCACCCAACCCGCGTCGAGTACGTATGTTTTTAGCAGAAAAAGGCATTGATGTTGATTACGTTCAGGTCGACATTCAAAAAGGCGAAAACTTAAGTGCAGAAATGCGCGCTAAGAACCCGCTAGGTAAAATACCCATTTTAGAGCTTGATGACGGTACATGTATTGCCGAAACGGATGCCATCTGTACTTACTTTGAAGCATTGCAACCAGACCCGCCGTTAATGGGAACAACGCCCGTTGAAAAAGCCACAATCTCCATGTGGCAGCGCCAGGTAGAATTGGCCTTCATGATGCAAATTGGCATGTGCTTTCAACACACCACAGGTTACTTTAAAGACCGTATGACACCGGTACCTGAATATGGCAAAGAAGCGGGTATCAACGCGTCTAAATATCTCAATATTTTAGAGCGTCGACTTGGTGTAAAAGAATACATCGCAGGGGATACTTTCTCTATCGCAGACATAACCGCGCTATGCGCCATGGATTTCGCCCGAGTGGTGAAAATACGAATGACTGACGACCACGTTAATTTAGCGCGCTGGTATGAGTCAGTGAGTAACAGAGCGAGTGCAAAAGCCTAATGATAGATTTATACACTGCCGCTACGCCGAATGGCTGGAAAGCCTCGGTGGCGCTTGAAGAAATGGGGCTTGAATATACCGCCCATGCCGTAAATTTAATGAAGGGCGAGCAGAAAACCCCAGAGTTTTTGGCGATGAACCCCAATGGACGCATACCGGTTATTATTGATAGAGAGGCCGACGGTCACGTGGTTTTTGAGTCTGGCGCCATCATGGTTTATCTGGCTGAAAAGACGGGAATGTTTTTACCCAGTGACGCCAAACGTAAAAGCCAGGTGATGCAATGGGTGATGTTTCAGATGGGGGGCATTGGACCTATGATGGGCCAAGCCAACGTGTTCCATCGTTATCTAGAAGAAAAAATCCCCGTAGCAATAGCGCGTTACCAAAACGAAGTGCGACGTTTATTCACTGTACTGGATGGCAGGTTAGAAAATCGCGAATATCTGGTAGACGACTATAGTATTGCCGATATGGCGAACTGGTGTTGGGTGCGTACCTACGAATGGTCTGGCGTTAGCATTGAAGGCTTGGACAACCTAATACGTTGGAAGAACAGTATCGAGGCGAGGCCGGCTGCACGGCGCGGCGTTGAAGTGCCCAATAAAATTGATAAAGAGGCACTTCTAAAAGGAGCGAAAAACGTAGTTACTAAATAGCGTTTTTAACTGAATCGACAAACCTATTGAGCCATCCTGATGCCATACTCGGTTTGTAAATCAACTCAAAATGCTCTTCATGGCAAAAGTCATAATCTGATACGGACACGCAAGTAAGATCATGGCTTTTCGCTATGAAGTCAGGTACGTAGGCCAAAGCCAGCCCTTGCCTGACAACAGACAGCAGGGTGCCAAAATCATTACATCTATAGTGTATAGAACGGGGGACTTTGTCGTCTCGCCACCCATCAGAACCTATACCCCGCTTTATTCCACAAAAAGGTGAGACATCAGGGCAAGCAAAAGCATAAGCGTACAAACTTTGACTTGTTAATGTACCGTTTTTTTCTTCAGATACCGCAGGGTGATTTTTTGCGGCTACAACCACATAGGTAGACGACCCTAATGATATGCGATGTAATGACGGGTCTTGCTCTTGTTCTTCCATTGCAAAAGAGGTGGCAATAGCCACGTCGCTTCCCCCTCTAGAAACGCTTTCCAGCGCTTTCCCTTCCCAGCAAGCATTGATATTAACGTGAAAGCGATCTTGTACAGAGTAAGGTTTAGCAAGCAAAGTTGGCATGTAATATTGAAGCAAGATCGATGGGCCAGACACCGTAATGTTGTATAAAGCGGTATTCCCCCTAAACTCACTGAGCGCCTGATCGGCTTCGTGCACAAGATGAGTGGCATAAAGAAGGAATTTGTTTCCCCGTTGGTTGAGTCGAATATGCTTACCTACTCGGTCAAACAATTGGCTTTCTAACTTTTGTTCTATCCTTTTCACCACTTTAGACAATGCGCCTGTGGTGACTGATAAATGCATAGATGCTTTATTCAAATTCTCATGTTGCGCAACAACAATGAACTTTCTTAAGTCTTCAATATCCATAGCTTTGCCGCTTTATTGTTTCCAGTTGGGAATTGATTGCTTATTTATTGTAGCTTAATTGTAAGTGGTTATTGTGCCAGGATCGTCATAATAAAATTGTTATTAAGCGTGAAAGATTTATGAAGCGTTTTTATTTTACTGTCTTGTGTTTATATATGTTGTGCACGGGGGCGGCAGCGACAACCACAGAAGAACTAAGTGCAAATGGCATGAGTAAAGCACCTAACGCTAGTACTTCAATACACGCTGATCATAAATATCACACAAGAGTTGGTTCTCACGGTATGGTGTTATTTACAGATGGCGCTGAACTCTATGCGAGTCACTTACCCCTTTATTACTCGCCACACGATTACCAACTTATCTATACAGTAGTAAGTCAGCATAAAGCTACGCTAATTGCGTATCTACAAGCAGGCTCAACGTCTCACGGTAACATGGTGACGCTGTTACCGGAAAACTTCGATTTAAATAAACTTGTTGATGGTGAAAAATTTTCTATTCCAGTTCAGTTTTATAAAGGTCATTTTGAGCGGGGTGGCACTAAGTGGTTGGGTAAATCGGAACTGACATTTGAAAAGCGATTATTTAAACGTCGCTTGGTAAAACAATACAAACCATCACGTTCTGACGACGATAGCGTTAAAGATAACCTAGATGAAAAGTGGACGCGTATCAGGCTCGGCGACAAGTATTTATACATTCATCTCATTGGCGAACGCCCATCGTTTGATGCATTGTTTATCGTCGACGATTGTCAGACAACCTTAGAAAACAAGCCGGTCGAAAGTATGCCGAGTGAGACTCAAATTAAAGAGATTTTTTCCCACTGCGGCACGTCTGGGCTAGTGTACTTCGAAACACAGGATTTTGCGCACTGACGCCGCTGATCTGCGCTAGCGTGATTTCAGTTTTAAGATTTTACGCTATCACTTATGGCTTTGATATGTTCAGGGCCTATGCCGCAACAGCCACCGATAATACTGGCATCCGCTGCTAGCCATGATTGAGCGTAATCCGCATAGCGCTGTGGAGTTATATCGTTGCGCAGTTCTGACAAAAGAGCGTTAGCTTCATGCTGACGCTTTCTTTCTGAAAAGCTATTGGCGTATGCACCTGTAGCAATGTTTTCATTCAACTCTCGCGTAATTGCCAGTGCAGTTTCCATTTCTTCTGGCTGTGAACAATTAAATAGCACGCTTTCAACACGCTTCAGCAAAGGCGCGATTTTTTCGAGGGGCTCGCCTGAACGAAGGGGCACAGGTTCGTTAGAAGACGCTCTATTTTGCAAAGAAAACGACAGCCAGATGGGATGGGAAGAGAGTGTTTTTATTAGCGAAACTACAGCTTCCGCTTCTTCGATGGAGCAAGCCGTTTCAATAAGCCAAACATCCACAAAAGGGGCTTGCGCTTTAATCAGCGGCGTTAAAATCTCTGCCACGCGTTTTGCATCGAATAGGTCTGGGCGGTACGAACCAAAAGCAGGTGGCACACAGCCTGCGACCGACAGCTTATCGCTTTTATTCTGCTGCAAAGTGACGGCTTCCCTTGCTAGCTTAGCTGCTGACTCTGCCAGCGAAAAGGCTTGTTCCTTAAACGCGGGCTCACCAATATGAAATGGAACGATGGCATAGGCATTTGTAGTAATGACGGTGGCACCAGCGTTTAGAAAGTGGGTATGAACCTCACGCACTAGTTCCGGGGTCTGCATTAATGCTAGTGCTGACCATTCCGGCTGTTTAAAAGGCGCGCCGATCTTTTCAAGTTCACGACCCATACCACCGTCTAGAATATGAATCACTTTACTACTTACTGTCATGAAAACCTTAAATGTACATCTGAATAATTAAAAATAGTTAGCCTGAAGTGCTAAGTTTGCGCTTCCAATCGATTGGGCCTTCACGCCCACGTGACCGGGACTAATTTGCGCAGGAGTAATACCTCGCATATCCAAGTCTTTCAGCGCTTTCTGAGTTGCTTCAACTAGTAATTCTTTTATGTTGCTGGGTATGGCGCCGTCAATGATTACGCCATCTAAGTCCAAAAGGCTCATAGCGCACTGTGAAGCAAACGCCAGCCCTTTGGCTGTCTCGTGCACCCAGTTTTCTACAAGTGATTCATTACACTGCCAGTAAGAGGGGGACTCATAAATATGCTTGGCGTCTTCCCCTGCTTTTTCAAGCTCGCTTTCTAATAGATAAAGCGAAGATTGCGTTATTAACTGACGTTGATGATTTTGGCTAAGAAAAGGTAGCGAGCCAATAGCACCGGCATTACCCGTTTTGCCATTGATAAGCTGGTTGTTAAGTACCAGTCCGCCGCCTAAAAACGTACCAACAAAAATGTACAAAAAGCTATCGTAACGCTTCGGATTACCGAAAGACATCTCTGCGCTACATGCGGCCCCAGCATCATTTTTAATAAAAACGGGTAGGCTTAATAAGCTTTCAAGCGCGGTTTGCGGGTCGAACTCTTTCCATTCTTCTAACTCTTTTTTCGGCGCGCCTGCTTCCTCTGCCCAACTCCAAATTTCAAAAGGCATGGCTACGCCTAACCCTCTAACCAAGTTTTGCTGCGCTTTATCTAAATTTTTAGTTAAAACACCGAAGGCGCGCTCTGCGAAGTTGAGTAAATTGCTTACCGTGGGGTAGTCAAATTTTTCATGAAGGGTTGCTTTAACATTGCCTTTCAAGTCGAGTAAGGTCATGTCAAAACCGCGGCGACCTACTTTGAGGCCAATACTGAATGCCCCGTTAGCATTCAAACCGAAAGGTACTTTTGGCTGGCCGACGCCACCTTTAATAGGCGCTAAGCGTTTAACTAAGCCATCGGTTTCCAACTTCTTGATAATTACCGTTGCAGACTGCGCCGACAGCCCGGTCAATTGTGCAATTTCAGCTTTAGGTAATGCAATGCGTTGTCGAATTAAGGTTAAGATCGCGCGCTCATTCTCGGAGCGATTATCGAGTAACTCTGGTGCGTTTTGTGAAGGAAGGTGAGAAGCCGATTCAATATTCAAAGTAATTACTATCTACCGTTAAAAGTGAAGTGAGTTTAACAATACCAATCCGCATAGAGAATGCCTACTTCTGTTCAAAAATGTCTACGGTTTTTAATGCAGTATCTAGACATCCTACAATTCTTTGATAAAAATATAAATCAATTGGGTTGATTTAATGGTTGTGTTCGACAATACTATGCTCCAATTAATTAACGATTCGTTAACTTTGTGTATTGTTCACGCAAAGTAAATGTCTTTTATTTACATTTTTTGAATGAGGCTGGTATGAAGATTTTGTGTTTAGGTGAAGTGCTTATTGATATGTTAAGCCAAGGTGCAGCGCCCAAAGATGGCAACATACCAGCCATGAAGCCTTTCCAGCCTTACGCTGGTGGCGCGCCTGCTAACGTGGCGGTTGCAGTTGCCCAACTAGGTGGTGAGAGCGCAATGGTATCTAAAGTGGGTGATGACACTTTTGGGGCGTTCCTTAAAGAAATGCTTGAACACTATAAAGTGAACACTGACTTTGTGTGGACAACTCAAGAAGGCAATACGGCGTTGGCGTTTGTAAATTTAGATGAAGACGGTGAGCGTTCGTTCGATTTCTACGTGGATAATGCCGCGCATAAGCACATTTCAGAAAAAGACTTATCTAGCATTGATTGCGACAAAAATACGGTACTTCACTTCTGTTCGGGTTCAATTTCTGGCCCTGAACTTATTCCTGGCACTGAGTTTATTTTAAACAAGGCAAAGGAAAACGGCATGATGGTGTGCTTAGACATTAACTATCGCCCAGCATTTTGGGATGATACTGCTAATGCTCCAGCGCGTATTGATGAGGCGGCTAAAAAAGTCTCTGTGTTAAAGGCAAGCCGCGAAGAGCTTGCAGAGCTGTACGGCGAAGAAAATGCCGATGCAAAAGTACAGCAGTGGCTAGATAGCGGTGTGAAAGTTGTATTGGTAACCGACGGTGGCGAGCCAATTCACTATATAACTAAGTCGTTCAGCGGTACGTTGGCATCGCCGAAAATGGATGTGAAAGACACGACTGCAGCCGGTGATTCATTTATCGGTGGGTTCCTGTATTTCCTTTCGACCAAAGTTAAAAACGCCGATGAGTTCGATGCGTGGGCCGAAAACTTTGAAAATGTTAGCGAGGCCACTGAGTTTGCTATTCGCTGTGGGGCTTATACAGTAACCCAGTATGGCGCATTTAGCGCACTGCCTACGCAGGAAAATATCGCCAAGTAGGAAGCGTTAAAAAATCGCTTTCAAAGCTGTGAAGCAGGCAATAAAAAAGGGTTCGATTGAACCCTTTTTTGTCATTTAAAGCTATACCAGCAGCATCAGCTAATACGTTAAGTCGGCCTAGTGCTTATCGGCTCTGCTTTGAAACTTACGTTCTTCGGTATTAACCTTTATCCATTCGCCGGTGCTGATGTATTCTGGCACTTGTACGACTAAGCCAGTTGAAAGCGTTGCTGGTTTGGTTCGAGAAGTAGCAGACGCGCCTTTAATAGACGGATCGGTTTCAACTACTTCAAGCTCCACGCTCATTGGCAAGTCCAAGGCAACGGGTACTTCGCTCACAATGACAACTTGAATGCCATCGGTTTCTTCGTTAATAAACAGAGCTTCGTTCTCAATGCTCTCTTTATTCAAGTGATAAGGGGTGTAGTCTTCCTTATCCATAAATACATATTCTTCGCCATCAATATACGAAAACATAGCAGGGCGACGAATTAAGTCAGCCATATCTAGGGTATCTGAGTCTTTAAAGGTTTCATCGTATTTGGCGCCCGTTACTACATCGTACATGCGCATGCGATAGATGCTGCCACCAGCACGACCTTGGGGGACAGAGCGTTCAATGTCTCGCACGATGCAAGTTTTTCCATCAAATACTACAGTGTTATTCTTTTTAATTTCACTAGCCTTAGGCATGGCGATTTCCTATTGTTTTATTTTCTTAAGGTGCAAGCCTTGTTTCTTCCTCGGTTCATTCTCTGCGATTTTACACAACTAAGAAAGTGTTTTTGCTGGCTCAGCCTTCTATCAGCGCTTTGACGTTCGCTAAGGTATCAGCTTCACTGGCGGGTTTATCCCAGCGGATTCTATGTATACGGGGAAAGCGCAGCGCGACTCCTGATTTGTGCCGTGTCGAAGGGTGTACAGCGTCGAAAGCCACCTCCAGCACTAACTCTTTTTTCACTTCTCTCACCGGGCCAAACCGTCCTACGGCATTGCGCCTTACCCAGTTATCTAGTTTTTTAAGTTCTTCATCGGTGAACCCGGAATAGGCTTTTCCGATAGGCAGAAGCTGACTGTCTTCCCAAGCGCCGAACGTGTAGTCAGAGTAAAAGCTGGAACGCTTGCCGTGCCCTCGCTGTGCATACATCATTACCGCATCAACAACTAGCGGGTCGCGCTTCCATTTAAACCATTGGCCTTTGGGTCTGCCGGGGACGTATTTACTATCTAAGCGCTTTATCATCAGCCCTTCTACCGCACGATTTTGGCATACTTGGATGTGAAGTTGGCGCAAAGTTTCAGGGGAAGTGGCATTAAGTGTTTCAGAAAGAAACAAGCGGCTGTTATTCGTTTTGCTAAACCATTCTTCGAGGGCGTGGCGCCTTGCTTTTAGTGTCTTATCGGTTAGATCTTCACCATCAAGCACTAAAGCATCATAAACGATTAGTCCAACGGGGGAGGAAGACTGTAATGCTTTACTCGGTTTCTTTTTATTAAGGCGCTGCTGAAGGGCATTAAAGGTATCCACGTCTGGCTGCGTGGCGGATGAAGCCTGTTTACCGCTTTTATCACTACTGGTGCGTTGGCTAGCCGCACTTTGGGCAATCGATTCTTCAGATTGATGTAGGCCATGTTCTGCATTATGAATAACCAGCAGTTCTCCATCTAGCACCATATTGCCGCTTACAGATTCAAGCAGATCGGGAAATGAGTGGCTAATATCATCGCCAGTACGTGAAAAAAGGGCTTTTTCGGGCTTATCGCCATCGGCCTTACTACCGTTCTGAATCTTATCACCTACAGGGTTATTTGACTTAACAACAAGCTGCACGCGAATGCCGTCGTACTTGTTCTCAATTTGCCAAGTGTTCTTGGTGAAAGCGTTGATATCGCTATCTTCAATGGGGTGAGAAAGCATTACTGGATGAAAGGTAACGGCATTTTCAATATCAGGTTTGTCAGCTTTTCCTTCTAGCCAACCAAGCATATCGACATAAGGCGGAGTAACCGCATGCCAAAGTGTCTCAACTTCTTTAATGTCTTTATTGCCATAGTCGGCCAATATTTGTTTTATAGAGCGCGCCGACACGCCTATTCGTAACCCCCGTGTGCCCAACTTTAGTAGCGCCCAGCGTTGAGCAGGTGTCATTATTGTTAGGTAATGGGCTAGCGTCTCAGAAACTTTCTGCTTACTAACCGAAGCGAACGTTTCTACCACTTCGGTAAGCGTGGGTAGCGAATTTGTTGGCTCACTATAAGGCCATAAGTGAGCCACAGTTTCACTAACCTCACCCACATAATCATAGCTCATGGCAAAAAGCTCAGGGTCGGTATGTTCAGTAATGAGTTTTTTTACCGTATTGCGCTTAAAAAAGTCGAATCGCAATGTACCTGCCATAGCAGCAATTGCCCAGCCTCGGTCAGGGTCTGGTGTATTGGCTATGTAGTTAGCTATAAGCTGCGCTTTGGCTTTGTTTCCAGACGTGAAATAAAGCTGCTCAAGTAAGTGACTGAATGCTTCCACTAATCGCCTCCTTGCTCTTCTTCATCATAACCGACTAGAGATAGCGCTCTGGCTTTAAACCCCATTTTTTCAGCCTGATACATCAGCGCATCTTCTCTGCCGTGAGTCACCCACACTTCTTTCGGATTGACTTCTTCAATGGTTTGCAGCAATTCAGGCCAGTCGCAATGATCAGAGATAATAAGCGGTAGCTCGGCATTTTTTTGCTTAGCGCGAGCGCGAATTTGCATCCAGCCAGATGCCACAACAGGCCTTACGTTAGGCAAACTTCGCGACCACCTGTCGGCAAGTGCCGAAGGGGGCGCAATGACTATTTCACCGGCTAAGATCTTTTTATCTGCCACCTCAGACACTGGAATCAACTCACCTAAGTCTATTCCTAATTGCTTGTATAGGTCACACAGTTTTAGCTGCGCACCATGTAAGTAAATTGGTTTGGTGTAGCCTGCTTCTCGCAGCGCTAATATAACCCGTTGACATTTACCCAATGCATAAGCACCTAATAAGTGGCACCGCTCGGGAAACACGCGTAATGAGTGAAGAAGTTTTTCAATTTCATGTTCAATAGGCGGGTGCTTAAAGACAGGAAGCCCGAAGGTGGCTTCGGTAATCAATACATCGCAAGGGACAACTTTAAAGGGCGGGCAAGTAGGATCGTGACGGCGCTTATAATCACCGGAAACTACAACGCGGTAGCCTGCATATTCGATAAGAATTTGTGTAGAGCCAAGAATATGGCCAGCAGGGTAAAACGTGGCTTTTACATCGTTAAAAGTAATACTTTCACCCATAGCTACAGTGTGCTGATGAATAGCCATATCTTCACCGTAGCGGGTTTGCATAATTGCCAGTGTTTCTGAACTTGCGTACACACTGTTATGACCTGCCCGTGCATGGTCTGCGTGACCGTGTGTGACAAGCGCGGTGGCGACTTCATTCATTGGGTCGATGTAAAACTCACCCGGCTCGCAATAAAGGCCAGTATCGTCAGCTTTTAACCACGTTGATGGATGCACTTCTTGTAGTCCCGCCAAATCAGAGAATGCTTGTTACTACGTATTTAACCCCGGTAATCGACCACTTGAATTAGGCATTCACTACTGGTTTAACCCGCATTCATCTATCGAATTTGGGTTAGGCTACGATACTGACGAAAACCAATTAGGCTCTGCTACTTTGCTAGGCACTGTAAGATTCTAGCTAGTTACGCCAATACGCTATAGGACCAGGCTTTACCTGGTCCTTTTAGTTGAATTGGATTTATATAACTTCTTTTAGTACGGATGTTAGCTATGAGGTTTTATTAGCCTCTGTCGCCAACTCTTGCTCTTCTACCAAACCATCATCTTGCTTGCTTTGTTGCTTCTTGTAAAAGCTGCGCAGATACAGTGTTCTCCATGCCGCTTCAAATGGCCCCTGCTCAAAGTGCTTAGTAATAAAATTCGCCAGCAAAATTTGAATTGCTGTAAGCGCAAGGGTAATTAACATCAAATCGAGCAGCGTAACGGTATAGGCAAATTCGGGGTAGTAAGCGGGCATAATCACACGAAACAGTACAGCCAAAACAATAGACTGTGTTAGATAGAGAGTAAACGCCACCTTGCCGCAGTTAATAAGTGACTGATACCACCAGGTGGTTGTATTTTTCACTTTGATTAACAGATGAGCGTAGGCAAAAGCACAGAAAATAGCGGGGATACTGGTAAACATAGGAATGACATCTGAGGTTACCTGCTCAAACATTAATTGAGGAATAACAGTAACAACAGAGGTGGCTATGGCAATGATAGCCACTTTTATAAATACAGTAGATGAAAACCCAACGCTAAAGAAACCACTTCTATAAAGGTAGGCGCCAAACATCATAAGCCCCATCGACTGCCACAGCATGGAAAAAGGGGCTGCAATAACGGTAGCAAGAACAAAAGCAGCTTGAACTCCTATTTGGAACAAATAACTACTTTGCCATTCCGTAACCTCTTCGGCGTAGGCCTCACTAGACCTAAGGGGCGGTGCGCCACCGTAGTCGTATCCAAGCGTAAGTACTATGCCAAAAACAAGCATAATGATACTGCCCACAATAAGGTATTTAACGCTTTTCGCGCGAAGCGCTTCTTGGTCTAACGTTAAGTGCTTTAGTACAAAGTAGGCGCAAAGACTGTAATAAAGCAGTATGTCGCCGCCAAATATAAACACGCCATGTATTAACCCAAATAAAAATAACCATTTAAGCCGAGATTTAGCAAAGTCTAAAAAGTTGTGCCTTCGCTTTTGGCAAGCGTCGAATTGAATAGCTAAACCTGCTCCAAACAACAGGCAAAATAAGGTGCGAAATCTTCCATCTAAGAAAAGCGCGCTAAGTGTCGAGATAATCTCATCTGACAAAAGTGATTCTTCAAAAAACGCGTAGCCGGTGTGAAAATTTTGATGATATGCAATGTTTAAAAACAATATGCCAAGGATTGCTAAACCTCTAATGGCATCTATGGATTGAATTCGCATTTACGTTCCCTGTAATCATATTTTGTAGTTTTACGAGTGTAGTGTAATCGTATTCGAAGTGTCGATGCTTAAAGTGTATCCGAATATTAACGATTGCTAATAACTTTAATCCACTAATAAATAAAAAGTACAGGAGATACTTATTTTTTCAAGCAAGTTATATTGCGCTTAGCTTTGGTGCCGAGCTTTGATGGTTATTACAAAGGCAGAGAGTAAGGTGTTGGCGTATGTAAACTTAACTAAAGAATTGGCGTATAAAGCGAAAAAGGCATAACAGATACCATGAATGACATTACTTCCCTCCGCTTTCGCTAAGTGGTTTAAGCAAAAAGGCTGGCAACTGCGTGATTATCAACAGACCATGTTGGTGGAAAAAGATAAACATGACTGTACGTTACTGATAGCACCGACAGGGGCGGGTAAAACCTTGTCAGGTTTTCTGCCGAGTTTGGTAGAGCTTAGTGAACTCAATGAAAGTAATGCGCCAGCTGAAAACAAGGGTAATCAGAGTGGGTTTAATGGTTTACATACCTTATATATTTCACCACTTAAAGCGTTAACCCAAGATATTCATCGCAACCTGTTACAGCCTATTGAAGAAATGTCGTTGCCTATCACTGCTGAAACGCGTACTGGTGATACGCCTTCTCATAAGCGTCAGCGACAGCGTAAAAAGCCGCCTAATATCCTCCTTACTACCCCCGAATCTCTTATGCTGATGTTAAGTTACGCCGATGCCGATAAGCTTTTCGGCAAGCTAAAACGGGTGATCATCGATGAAACCCACAGCTTAATGGCAAATAAGCGCGGCGACTTTTTATCACTCGCCCTAGCGCGATTAAGCGTGCTTTCACCACGCTGCAAACGCATAGGCCTGTCAGCGACCGTAGCGTTTCCCGAAACTTTGGGTGCGTGGCTAGCGGGCAGTGACAGTGTTGCTAATATCATTAAAGTAAAAGCGGGTGAGAAGCCAAAAGTTGAAATGCTGCACTCAAAAGCACGCATGCCTTTTGGCGGCTTTATGGCCCGGTACGCCATTGATGATATCTATGAGGCCATAGAAAATGCGCAGACTACACTAGTTTTTGTAAATACCCGCGCTCAGTCCGAACTTCTATTTCAAATGTTGTGGGAAGCAAACAAGGCTGCGCTTCCCATAGCGCTTTATCACGGCAGTTTGAGCAAAGAGCAAAGGCGAAAAACCGAAGCTATGATGGCAAGCGGTATGCTAAGAGCAATTGTATGTACTTCTGCGTTAGAGTTAGGTATCGATTGGGGTGATGTAGATAAGGTTATACAAGTGGGGGCGCCTAAAGGCGTAAGCAGGCTGCTGCAAAGGATAGGGCGAGCGAACCACAGGTTAGATGAGCCTAGCGAAGCGTTACTTGTACCAGCAAACCGTTTTGAAGCGCTGGAATGCCAAGCGGCCACTACGGCCATTGAAAAAGGTGAACTTGATGGCGAAAGCCCTCAGCCAGGCGCGCTAGATATCATTCCGCAGTTTATCTTGAACTGTTTATGTAGCAATGCTGATAGCCCGGGTGCCTTGTATCAAGAGATACTTACTGCAACGCCTTATCAAGGGTTAGATAGAGACGATTTCGATAAACTGTGGCGCTTCACCCAAGACGGAGGCAGTGCACTAAATGCCTATGAACGGTATCAGCGCCTGACCAGAAATGATGACGGCACGTACTCGCCAGCAAATCGTCGGGTTATTCAACGACACAGACAAAACATAGGCACAATTGTTGAGGCAGGACGACTTAAAGTAAAGCGCATTAGAAGAGGGAATCAGGGCAAGATCATTGGCGAGGTAGAAGAATACTTCGCTCAGCAGTTAACGCCTGGAGATACCTTTTATTTCGGCGGAGAAGTACTTCGCTTTGAAGCAATCCGCGACATGCAGCTTCATGCCAAGCCGGCAAAAGCCAAAGAGCCTAAAATACCAAGCTACGCAGGTGGCCAAATGCCGCTATCTACCTATCTAGCAGAAGGGGTACGGGCAATCTTGGCTAATCAAAAATCCTGGAAGGCACTGCCGGCACAGGTTCAAGAGTGGCTGAAGCTTCAGCAGGCGTTCTCTCAGCTACCTAGCCCTGAAAAGGTGCTGGTGGAGCAGTTTCCATTTAGACAGGCGCACTATACCTTGTACTACACCTTCGACGGGCGCAAAGCGAACCAAACTTTAGGTATGTTGTTAACGCGGCGAATGGAAAAAATGGGCATTAAGCCTTTAAGCTTCAGCGTGACTGATTATGGTTTGTCGGTAGCATCAGTGGAGGCCATCACCCAAGGGCAGTTACAGCAGCTGTTTCAGCCGGATATTCTAGGCGACGAGTTAGAAGATTGGATGTTACAGGCGCCAATGCTAAAGCGTTCCTTCAGGCAAGTAGCGGTGGTTAGCGGGTTGACAGAGCAGCGTTATCACGCCAGTCAAAAAACCATGAAGCAAGTAACGTTTTCTACCGACCTCATTTACGATACGTTGCGAGAGCACGACCGCGACCATATATTACTTAAAGTAGCGCGTGCTGATGCTGAGCGCGAGCTCCTCGACTTACGGCGACTCGCGAACTTACTCATTCGCTACGTAGATTCAGCGATATTAGTGAACCTTGAAAAACCGTCTCCTATGGCCATTCCTATTGTACTTGATGTCCGCAGTGAGCAAGTAAAAGGCGCTGGTGCGCAAGCCATTATTGAGCAAGCTAATTTATACGCCGAAGCTGAAACCATGTTAGACGAAGTTCGTACGTTACTCTCAGGGACTGGCGTTGAATAGGGTGGGACTAAGCAGAATATTCAAACTTCGCTTTCCCCATATTAACGATGTACCTCACGCCTGATGCTTTACTTAACAAACATTGGCGGTAAGTACGTTGGACAGGAAAGCTAAATAGTATTTCGCTAAATAAATGTGCAGCTTTGCCCTGGTAATAAAAACTCACAAACGAAAAATAAAGAGGATAATTTGGCAATAACCGACGCGTGGCTAACTGAAAAAGTTAGTCAGCGCCACATTACTATTACGAAATATGCAGACTATCTGTGGTTATTAGACGCACGTGGCGTGGCGTATTTACCCGCATGCGACTGGCTGATTGTTTCTGATCTTCACCTAGAAAAAGGCAGTTATTTACGCAGTTATGCGAATCCCTTACCCAGCTTAGATTCCACCGCCACACTCAAACGCCTGGAAAGTATTATTGATGATTACCAACCTTTACGAGTAATAAGCTTGGGGGACAGTTTTCACGATAAACACAGCATGTCTCGTATGACTATTGAAGACCGTCAGCACCTATGTAGGCTTGTTGATAAAGTGAAAGAGTGGATGTGGGTAGAAGGTAACCATGACCCAGACCTGCCGGAAGGCATTCCTGGAACGCCCTGTTTTGAAGTAGTGCTAGATAATATGGTGTTCAGACATGAACCAGAAATGAGCGAAACTCGTGCTCAGGTTATCGGTCACTATCACCCTAAAAAGCGCACCACCATTACACGACGTCGTTACTCTGGCAAATGCTTTACTAACAACAAAAACTTATTTGTAATGCCCGCCTTCGGGCAGTTCACCGGCGGGTTAGACATAGACGAAGACGTAATGCTAACGCTTCTTCCCAAGCCGACCCGTCAGGTTTTCATGCTCTGTGAAGGCATTATCTTCAAAATATAGCACACCAAAAATGGGGTCAGAGTACATTTCCCCTTCAGAAGAATCGAAATGGGGTCAGAGTACATTTATTTAAAGCAATGTCGCTTTTTAAATGTACTCTGCCCCCATAATTTTAAGCCTAGTTTAGCGCGCTGAGTTCCCATATACTTTTTCAACTGAACAAAAAAGGAACAGGAAAATGTATCGATTCGGAATTGTCGGCGCAGGCATGATTGCGGATTTTCATGCTCAGGCCATCCACGCTATTCCCAATGCAGAATTAACAGGGATTTATTCACGTTCAATTGATAAGGCGAATGCGTTCTCTAAAAAACATAGCTGTACACCTTTCGACGACTATATGTCGTTTATAACGTCTCCTGAAATTGACATCATCACTATATGCACGCCATCAGGCTTTCATTTAGAGCCAATATCTGCCGCCGCTAAAGCGGGTAAGCACATCATTTGTGAAAAACCGCTGGAGGTTACTGCTGAAAGAGTAGATGAAATGATTGCGGTGTGTGCTGAAAACAAGGTGATGCTAGCGGGTATTTTTCCTCGTCGGTTTAACGCCTCTTCACAGTTACTTAAGCAGGCTATAAATGCTGGGCGCTTCGGCAACATTGCCATGGCAGATGCCTATATTAAATGGTGGCGAACCCAAGAGTATTATGAAAGCGGCGCATGGCGTGGTACATGGAAGCTTGATGGCGGTGGCGCGTTGATGAACCAGTCAATTCATACTATAGATTTACTCCTTTATGTAATGGGGGATGTAAAATATGTGAGAGCAGAAACTAGGCTGGTGGCCCATGATGGTATAGAGGTGGAAGATGTTGGAATTGCGATGCTAGAGTTTAAAAATGGTGCGTTAGGCGTTATTCAAGGCTCAACAGCTTGCTGGTCTAAAAGCGGTCATCCGGCAGAAATACAAATTACCGGCTCTCAGGGCTCAGTTTTTATGAGCGATGATAAATTTCGAGTCTGGGAGTTTGCTGAAGAAAGCGAAGAAGACGAAGAGATTAGATGCAAGTATGGGCTTTCTGAAAATGAAGCGGGAGCAGGTGCAGCTGATCCATCGGCCATCGATTTCGTTTGGCATCAAAGAAACTTCGAAGATGTATTAAATGCCCTTGATAACGGCACCAAGCCGCTAGTGGATGGATTTGAAGGGCGTAGGTCGATTGCGCTACTAAACGCTATTTATCGCTCAGCGAAAAACGGTGGTGAAAAGGAACTCGTGTAATAAAGGGGGCAGAGTTCTGACTCTGCCCCTTTTATTTGGATTAGTCGCGCCAGCGTTTGGTTAGTTCGTCGTAGGCGTCTATGCGACGGTCACGGAAGTAAGGCCAAATGCGCTTAACCTGCTCGGTACGTTCCATATCAAGCTCAACTGATAGCGTGGTTTCACCTTCAGCTTCGGCTTTTGCCAAAATCTCGCCCTGCGGGCCTGCAACAAAGCTTTGCCCCCAGAACTGAATGCCTGGGTCGCCCTCAACAGGTGACGCTTCAAAGCCAGTGCGGTTCGCAACGATTACCGGTACTGAGTTAGCCACAGCATGAGAACGCTGGATTGTTTCCCATGCGCCGTGCTGACGGGTACGCTCTTCTTCAGTATCCGTTAAGTCCCAGCCAATAGCAGTAGGGTAGAACAACAAGTCTGCACCTGCCATTGCCATTAGACGTGCCGCTTCTGGGTACCATTGATCCCAACATACCAATACGCCAAGTTTACCTACGCTGGTTTCAATAGGCGTGAAGCCCATATCGCCCGGCGTGAAGTAAAACTTCTCGTAAAAACCCGGGTCGTCAGGAATATGCATTTTGCGATATTTGCCCGCAATTTCTTTACTGCGGTCGAACACTACGGCGGTGTTGTGATACAAACCAGAACCGCGTTTTTCAAACAAGGACGTAACTAACACAATGTTGTGTTTTTCAGCGAGTTCACCAAAAAAGTCCGTTGCTGGACCTGGTATTGGTTCAGCCAAATCAAAGGCGTCAGTATCTTCTTGCTGGCAAAAATACAGGGTGCTGTGCAGCTCTTGAAGCAAAATACACTCGCAACCTTCAGCCGCTAACTTGGCAACTTGCTCGGCACTTTTGTTCCAGTTCGTTGCTTTGTCATTGTCGGCAACGGCCTGTTGTACCAGACCAACTTTTAGCTTAGCTGGGCGCATGTAATGACACTCCTTTCTTTAAGGTGGTGATAATTGAGTCTTTTAACGTATTTGTGGGTACTTGCATAGAAATACAATGCAAGCTGCCGTATTGTCTTACGAGTACACTACAATCAATTGGTTCAACAATATGATTGGGATGTGCTTTTTGCACCATCTCAATGGCTTCAGCATCTTCTTCTTCACCATACACAGGCAATAAAATCGCATTATTACAAATCAAGTAATTGGCATACGATGCCGGCAAGCGATCCCCTTCATCATTAACGATATTAGGTAACGGTAGATGAAATTGTTCATGCTCTGGCAATTCAAGGGCGCATTCGTCGCATAACGCTTTCAACCCTTCGAAGTGACTGTCGTTAGGGCGGTTGTTACACGCCTGAATTACTAAGCCTTTATTTGGGGTAAAGCGCACTAGAGTATCAATATGACCGTCGGTGTCATCGCCTTCTAAATGACCATGCTGCAATATAGTAACCTTGCTGCAACCCAGCATATCTTTAAAAGTATCTTCGTAAACACTGAGCGACATGTCGCCATTTCGCTCAGGGTTTAGTAAACATTGTGCAGTGCTTAATAAGTGGCCGTTCTCGTCGATTTCTAACGCACCGCCTTCTGCCACAATAGGGCTACTGCGAAGCGCAGAGTTGCACATGGCGGCGAGGTAACGTTGATTGACAAGGTTATCTTCTGAAGCGTTGAATTTGTTACCCCAACCGTTGAAACGAAATTCTACGGGCGAGCCGTTACCTTCACTGTCTTTACACGTGATAAAGCTGTAGTCGCGCATCCAGGTATCATTGAAGGAGGCGGCAACGATAAGCACTTGTGCATTTTCGGGTAAACGGGGCTTAAGATCGTCAACGTCACTTGGCGCGCATAATAAAATGACACCCGCATTATTGCGATTCACTGCTGCAATCACATTCAGGTAGGTCGCTCTTGCTTCTTCCAACCATGGAGCCCAATCGGTTTGTGCATGTGGCCATGCCAACATTACAGCATCAATGTCGTGCCATTCAGGCGCCATAATACGGTTGCTGAGCATAGTAAAATTCCAAGTCGCTTTAAAATAGGGGGTGGATTATAGCCATGCAGTAGCACCAGACCAAGGCTAATGGTGATGAAATTAATTGGCGGTCACGATTAATTTAAACCACCTAAAACGTAAGCCTAGCTTAAAGGCTATAATTTCACTTTAAATGCCGCCCACCATTAAGGTGTAGTGTTTGGCCTGTCACGTAGTCGCTGTCAAATAAATAGTTCATGGCTTTCACGGCCTCTTGGGCACCCGGTACTATTTCGAGTAGCGACTTTTTCACTGCTTTTTGTTTATAAGCTTCGTCATCATCTTCATTAAACATAAGTAGAGCCGGTGCAATGCTATTCACTTTCACCTTTGGAGCTAGCTTTTTTGCAAAAGACAAGGTGAGATTGTGCAACGCAGCTTTACTCGCCGCGTAAGCCATATGCTTTTCACTGCCGGTGTCTTGCACATAATCAGTCATGTGAATGATGTCAGCTTGTTCTTCACAACCGCACAGCGCTTCTTCTAACGCTATATTAATGCGATAGGGAGCGACTGCATGAATCATCATCATGCGTTCCATTAAGTCTTGCTTATCACCATTATCTTTCTCTTGGGCCCAATCTGATGCGTTGTGAATGATCCCTCGATAGGTTTTACTGATTGCCTTAATCTCATCAATTGCTCGATCAATAGCCGCCTCAGTGCTAAAATCCGCCTGTAAAACTGTTGCGCCTTTATCCTTAAGCATCGCAATACTCGAGCGATGCGTTCGATAAGTCACAACAACGCGATGTCCTTTTGCAAGTAAACTTTCGGCCATCGCCAAGCCCAATCGTTGGCTGGCGCCTGTTATCAGTACAGGTGAGTTCAAGATAGTGTCCTTCTTTTCTAAGAGGTAACAGTTTTATTATTCCGTGCTAAACGCACGTGAAGTAGCAACAACATTAAATAAAAGTCATGTTGTCGTATAACCGAACTTTTACGATTTGAAAGGCGTATTAGTTCAAAAAAAGCAGTAACAACGGATAAAACAATGTTAGCAAAAGAAGCGGTAATTGTGCGTGATGCACTAGACCCCTCTATATCAGAGCCGGCACAACGTGTACGTGAAGCATTAGAAGCCAAGGGATTAGAAACACCTATGGTGGCTAATGGTCTTTCTGACGAACAAAAGCGCAAACGAATTGAAAGTGCGATGCGTGACGTAATGGACACGCTTGGACTTGACCTTACTGATGACAGCTTATGCGATACACCTACCCGTATTGCCAAAATGTATGTCAATGAGATTTTCGGAGGCTTGGATTATCACAAGTTCCCTAAAATTACTGCTATTGAAAATAAAATGCAGATAGATCAGCCTGTTCAGGTATCTGATATTAGCTTAACAAGTACTTGCGAACATCACTTTGTAACCATTGATGGCACAGCCACGGTATCGTACATACCTAAAGATACAGTAATTGGTCTTTCGAAAATAAACCGTCTTGTAAGCTTCTTTGCTCAACGCCCTCAGGTACAAGAGCGTCTAACGCAGCAGGTGTTAGTTGCACTGCAAACATTAACGAATACAGAAGATGTTGCTGTAAGTATCAACGCTACGCACTATTGCGTAAAAGCGAGAGGAATTCGAGATACTAATTCCTACACGAAGACGTCAGCGTTAGGTGGCCGTTTCTTAACAGACAGCGAATTGAAACGAGAGTTTTTCCGTTAAGTAAGTTGGGAAACTTTCACGGGCAAATCAAGAAGCCGCTTTTTGAAGCGGCTTTTTCGTAGATATTTGACGTCGATTTTTACTTGAAAATGTGTTCGCTATCTAAGGCGTCCACAATAAGATTAATTCGGTCACCAATACCATTGGCGGGAATAAGACTGAGTACTTTGTTACAACAGCCACAAGACTCATGTTGTTCGAGGTACATGTCTCGAGAAGCGTTTAGTTGAAAATCATTAATTGCGCCGCAATAAGGGCACATATATTCCAATGCTTTAACACTTTGCATTGTTTTATCCGTTACCATGTTTTACATATCCATATGATGTAAGTCGAAATCCAGTGTGTGAAAAAGTAATTTGTATTGCCTCGGTGTACTAACTTTGGAAAGAGAAAAAACTAAAGTTTGCAAGATACAAACCACACACATCGGTTAAGGACTACTTTCGCGTTAACTAGCCTGTAAATAAGCTGAATGGCCACTTTGCGGGATTATCCCACAAAGATTTTGGATAACCTCTATCCACGACTAAAGTATAGTCTGTAATTCTTTTACTGCCTGTGTAATTCGGGGTTATTTAATAAGTCCTTGGTAATAAAGCTAATTAATTTTCTTGGCGGTAACTCACCGGTCGCGGGAGTCACAACGTACGAAAAATTAGGTGAGTTGACTAACAGCTTTAGCTGCCGGAAGGGGCGAGCATCAGAGGTTTACATGCTTTTTAAATTCTGTTAACTTTTATCTTAATCGATTAAGCTTTTTGAATTTAACGTAAGTTTGATGCTAAGTGCAATACTGTCTTTGCTATCAAACTTATTAACTCGCTTTTGTTATTGATTAGATTTATAAAACAAGTGGGTGCTTCCAACGACTTTTGTCTGCCATCACTCACATGATTTTGTAAAGTGTATGTGTACGTAAAGCACCTTCATGCCGTTGTTATGAGACAGATTATGCCGAGCCGAGACCCAAGTAGTAGAATTATCAGGTGGTTAACCTACCTTATGTTTATGATGTTTGCGATGACATCAGATTCAGTTGGCGAAATAATTAAAGAAGTAAAAGTAGCGTTCTCTGTGACTAATGCGCAAGCGAGTTTAATGCATTCTTTGCCTATGCTGGGTATCGCGTTATCTGGATTATTGTTAGGTTTTTTGGCTGATAAGTTAGGTCGTAAGCCAACCATTATCATTGGTTTAGGGTTATTTGGGATAGCTTGTTACAGCTTCCTTATTGCCAATGACTTTATCCTGATTGTAAGCTTGATGAGCTTGTCAGGAGTCGCCGTTGGTATTTTCAAAACGGGTGCGCTTGCACTTATCGGTGATATTTCAACATCTACAAAACAACACACAGCAACGATGAACGGTGCAGAGGCGTTCTTTGGGGTGGGCGCAATAATTGGTCCTTTAATTGTGGCGTATTTAATTCACCAAGGGGTAGCGTGGCAGTGGCTATATGTCATCGCGGGTGGTGTATGTACCCTTCTTATTGTTGGCGCGCTGTTGGTTAAATATCCAACGTATTCCCGCGACACTTCTTCTGGGGAAAATAACGTTTCCGTTGCGCAAAGTTTAAGTTTGATCAAAAACCCGTATGCCTTAGGCTTTTCTATTGGAGCTTTTTTGTATGTTGCTGCAGAAAGCGCCATTTATGTGTGGATGCCGAGTTACTTAGTGTGCGACGCTACTACTCTTAAAGCCACATATAACTGTTACAGCGAAGGCTTTTCTCAAACTCTGGCTATCTATTCGGTAACTGCCTTTTTTATTCTTCGGGCCGCTGGGCGCTTTATCGGAATTTGGATGATGTCTCGCTTTAACTGGGCCCTAGTTCTGATGTTGTTCACAGGCGCTATTGTATTGTGTTTTGGCTTAGGACTATGCGGTGGAAAGCAAGTCGCGCTTTACTTGTTTCCACTTACGGGTATTTTCATGTCGGTTATTTACCCTACGTTTAATTCGAAGGGAATAAGCTGCTTCCCTAAACACCAGCACGGCAGCGTGGCAGGGGTTATATTGTTCTTTACTGCTGCTGGCGCAGCGGCTGGCCCTTTCATTATGGGGCTTGTAAGTGACGCTAACGGAGGCGATGCAAAATACGGCTTCATGGTCGCCACTGGCTTTGCTGCCGTGCTATTCATTGGCCTGGTGTACAACTTTATTAAAAACCCCACTAAACAGCGTTTAGCTGAAATTGAAGCAAGTGAATACGCTAGCTAAGTGAAACGAGCCGCGAGTCTCACCGCTCGTAGTATCAGTCAACTGAAAGCTGCCGGACTTATGTTCGGCACTGGTTTTTCATAGCGTTGTTGTTTAAGCTTCACATCACTCCTTTACTCATTACTCCTTATTAACGTCCCATGGATGAATTAAAACAAGCCCAAGCGCTTTACGACACGCTCGTAGAGTTTGCCGTGACCTACAGCTTCCAAATTGTAGGTGCCATTATCATATTTCTACTTGGTTGGTGGGTGGCCAATAAGATAGGCCATGTGGTTGAAAACCTCATGGTAAATAAAAAAATCGACGTTACGCTAAGCCGGTTTACCGGTGGTATATGTAAACTGGTGGTGCTTGGAATAGTTATCATCATCGCCCTTGGTAACGTGGGGATAAGCGTTACTCCTTTAATTGCGGCACTCGGTGCTGTTGGCTTAGGTGCTGGTCTTGCTATTCAGGGCATGCTGGCAAACTATGCCGCAGGTTTTACTATAATCATTACCCGTCCGTTTGTAGTAGGAGATACTATTCGGGTTCGTGGTGTTGCTGGCGTTGTTGATCAGGTTATGCTGCCTTATACCATTCTTATTGATGAAGATAACGTGCACATACAAATTCCCAATAAGCTCATTGTTGGAGAGATCTTGCATAACTCTGCTGAAAACATGCTTATAGAACTCGAGATTGGCGTGGCTTACTCCAGCAATGTAGATAACGTCATTGAAGTAATTCGACATGCAGTTGCATCTGTAGACGGTGTTAGTGCTGAAAAAGCACCTGCTATTGGTGTCGATAATTTTGGTGACAGCAGTATTAATTTTGGGGTTCGGGTTTGGGCTCCTGCGACAAGGCATTTCGAAGTGCGCTATGCGCTTAATCAAGCCGTTTTTAACGCGCTCCAACAGCACAATATTGATATTCCATTCCCTCAACGAGAAGTCAGAATGCTGGACTAAGATAGGGTTATTTTAATAGACCTAACGTTAGATAGATGCCGAACAGCCATTCAGCTATTCGGCATTTTTTTATAGTTCGTAAAGTTCTAGCGGTAACCCGTCAGGGTCTTGAAAAAACGTAAAGCGCTTTCCCGTATACTCGTCGGTTCTTACGGGCTCACATTCCACACGTTTGTTAGTTAAGTGATCAATCATTTCATCAAGGTTGTCTACTTTAAATGCTAAGTGTCTAAGCCCTTGCGCTTCCGGACGCGACGGCCTTTGCGGTGCCCCTGGAAACGAAAATAATTCAATCTGACTTCCATCAGGTAAACCAAGGTCGCATTTATATGAGTCCCTAGCTTCTCGGTAATTTTCGTCAATGGTGGAGAACCCTAACACGTCTGTGTAAAACGTTTTCGAACGTGGATAGTCACTACAAATAATAGCAACATGGTGAAAGCCTTTTAGCATACTAATTCCTTTTATATTCTTACGGCATCTCTTGGCCGCGAGCAGCTTCAAATAACTTATACCAGTGTTCGCGCGACAGGTGAACGTCCACCGCTTTCTGGCTAGATTTGATTCGTTCAATATTAGTGCTGCCTAACACCGGCGCGATATTGGCAGGGTGTCGCATTAACCATGCTAGAACAATGGCTTCAGGCGTTGTTTGGTATTCGCTTGCAAGTTGTGCCACTAAATTCGCGGTTGCCACGTCTGCGCTAGTCTCGGTTTTCGCCCCTGTATATTTTCCTTGAGCCAAGCTTCCCCAAGCCTGAAGCTGAACATTATTCATCATACAGTACTCAAGAGTCCCTGGTGCATAACCCATATTACGATTAGCCGCACTATTGCTGGTGATGCCGTCTTCTAGCCAATCTCTAAAACCGAGGCTCATTTCAAGTTGGTTGGCAACAATAGGTGTTGAGAGCGCTGATTGAAGGTAGTTTATTTGGTGCCCGTGCATATTAGACACACCCACGTGTTTAATCTTTCCCTGTTGCTGCAGCAGCAATAAGGTGCCAGCCACTTCTTCCAATTCCATAAGCGGGTCGGGGCGGTGTAGCAGCAGTATATCAAGTTGCTCGATACCTAAACGAGAGAGAATGCCTTCAACAGAAGTATGTATATGATTTGCCGAGAAATCATAACGCTTTGGTCCTAAATCATCTTCAAAACGTATTGCACATTTAGATTGAATAAGCATTTTGTCTTTAAGTTCTGGGGCTTGCTTAAGCGCTTCACCAAAGGCAGTTTCTGCCTTACCGAATGTGTAAATATCAGCATGGTCAAAAACGTTAATATCTAAGTCTAGTACAGCGTCGATGATTGATCTTGCTTGGGTAACATCGGCTTTAGTGACGGGGTCATTATTCCAACCACCACCTAAGCCCATACATCCATAAATTAGGCGGCTTGCATGTGGAAAGTGTGCATTCATATAGTTTTCTCCCTTTAGAAAGTGTGAGTGAACAAAGTACTTATGCACTCAATAAAGCTCTGGAGCTCATTCTTATTATCAACAAAGCGCTACTCTAGTACGACTGTGTTAATAATAACAGTTTGATTAGGCGAGTATATTTTAACTAACGACAGTTAGCGCTTCAGATTATTTTTGGTGTGGAAATAGCTAATAGCAAGAAGTAGCAATAACCACCACAATAGTTGGGGTAGACGTTTTAATGAAGTAGCGAGTATTCATTACTACAAAATCATCACAGGAAAAGAGTTTTATGTTGAAAAAATGGTTGTTAGCGGCAATGGCAAGTTCACTACTTATTGGGTTAGCTGGCTGCACCGGAGTGCCGGAAAAGGTAGAGCCTGTCGAGGGCTTCGAGCTTCCTAGGTATTTAGGGGAGTGGTATGAAATAGCGCGCTTTGACCACAGTTTCGAAGAAGGACTCAGCGAGGTCACAGCAACCTATAGTATGCGCGAAGATGGTGGCGTGAAAGTTATTAATCGCGGCTATTCGAAAGAAGAAGGTAAGTGGGACCAAGCCGAAGGTAAAGCCTATTTTGTTGAAAATGAAACGACAGGACATCTAAAGGTATCCTTTTTCGGACCGTTCTACGCAAGCTATGTCATTATGGAGTTAGACAAGGAAGGCTATCAATATGCGCTGATAACCGGGCCTGATAAAGATTACCTTTGGATTTTAGCGCGAACGCCTACAATTTCAGATGAGGTCCGCGCCCGTTTGCTAGAAAAAGCAAGAACGGCTGGGTATGACACTAGTAAGCTTATTTGGGTTGAGCACGGCCAAGTGAAATCATAGGTACTATCAAGCAGGTTGTTCTGCGCGCAAATACGGATTTGTGCTATTATTGCGCGCAACTTCCTCGCTGTTTGAATAAGTACTAAGAGAGACAAGGCATGCAAACGCTCACCATTACTACGCCAGACGATTGGCACCTTCATTTCCGCGATAACGAAATGCTAGCTGAAACAGTGCCTGCAACCGCACGTTGTTTCCAGCGCGCAATCGTTATGCCGAACCTAGTACCCCCCGTAGTTAATGCTGAAATGGCGATGGCATATAAAGGGCGAATTGAGGCAGCTCGACCTGAAGGCAGTAATTTTGAGCCATTGATGACTTTATTTCTTACCAACCAAACTACGCCGCAAGATATTGTCGACGCAAAGCAAGCAGGCGTAACCGCATGTAAGCTTTATCCCGCAGGAGCGACGACTAATTCAGACGCCGCGGTAAAAGGTATTCTAGCTTTATACCCAGTATTCCAAGCCATGCAAGAGCAAGGTTTGTTATTGTTAATTCACGGCGAAGTTACCGAGCATCACATTGATATTTTTGACCGTGAAAAAGTGTTCATAGATACACACCTAGGTCCCATCGTTGAAGCATTTCCTAAGCTGAAAGTGGTGTTTGAACACATTACTACAGCAGATGCTGCAAGTTTCGTAGCGAGCGCGAGCGAATTTGTGGGCGCAACTATCACGCCTCAGCACTTATTGCTTAATCGCAACGATTTACTAGTTGGTGGTGTACGCCCTCACAACTATTGCCTGCCGGTGCTTAAGCGAAATACCCACCAAAAAGCCTTACGCGATATGGTGGCAAGTGGCAATAAGAAGTTCTTTTTAGGTACTGATTCTGCACCTCATGCTAAGCATAAAAAAGAGAATGCTTGCGGGTGTGCAGGTTGTTACAGCGCATGGTCTGCAATAGAGCTTTATGCAGAAGTATTCGAGCAGTTAGGTGCAATAGACAAGCTTGAAGGTTTTGCTAGCCATTACGGTGCAGACTTTTATGGTTTACCGAGAAATACAACTACAATGACGTTAGTAAAAGAGTCGTGGACGGTGCCAGAACAGGTAACCCTAGCTGATGGTACCGACATGGTTCCATTTTTTGCGGGGCAAACACTACAGTGGAAATTAGAAAAGGCATTTCAAGCGTAAGCTTATTCTATACGGTTTGTACGCGTGCCCTGTGGAACGTTTCCATAAGGGCACAAACGCTCTTCTAGACCCATTCAAACGATTTTACTGACACTTTTCCATCATCTCACTTTCTTCGAAAGGTGGCATGATGAACCAAGAATATGGCGTAACTCATCATATAGAACATGGTGTAGTTAACTTTTGGAACCCAAATTAATGACCGTTGAAACAGTTAAGCATTTAGATATAAACCCTGCCATCGTTAAAGCACTAGACTCTCAAGGCATTCACCAACTTTCTCCAATCCAGGCGCAGTCGCTTCCCGAAGCGCTTCAGGGAAAAGATGTGATTGGTCAGGCGCAAACAGGTAGCGGTAAAACCTTATGCTTCGTGATCCCAGCCTTGCAGCACATTGAAGTTAACGATTTTACTACACAAGCCATTATGCTTTGCCCAACCCGTGAGCTTGCCGACCAAGTAGCGCAGCAGTGCCGTAGTGCGGCTAAAAATATCGGTAATATCAAAGTAACTACCTTATGTGGCGGGCAGCCTATGGGGCCGCAAATTCAATCGTTAAAACACAGTCCTCACATTATTGTAGGTACTCCTGGACGCGTGATGGATCATGTGGAAAAGCGCCGTATTGATTTACGTAATGTAAAGCTGCGTGTGCTTGATGAAGCCGACCGGATGTTAGATATGGGCTTTGAAGATGATTTACGCATTATCTTCGGACAGACGCCAACGCAAGTGCAAACATTACTTTTTTCTGCAACTTTCACCGAGCAAATTGAGCGTGTGGCGAAGCAGTACTTGCATAACCCGGTAACCTGTAAAGTAGAAGCGCAAGAGAGCAAGCCGGCAATTACTCAGTTGGGCTATAACGTGTTGCCTCACACCAGAACGCAGGCGCTAAAAGCCGTATTAACCGAATATCAGCCTAAAAACGCCATTGTTTTCTGTAACCGTAAAACGCAGGTAAATGAAGTTGTTGAAGAGCTTATAGAAGATGGCTTCAGCGCTAAAGGGCTTCAGGGGGATATGGAACAGCATCAAAGAACTTCAGTGCTTATGCAGTTTTCAAGCGACGCGCTACAAGTGCTAGTGGCTACTGATGTTGCTGCCCGTGGATTAGATATCGATGATATTGCCTGTGTTATTAACTACACAGTAAGTGAAGAGCCTGAAACCCACATTCACCGCATTGGCAGAACGGCACGTGCGGGCGCTCAAGGTATGGCGATAACGCTAGTAAGCGAGGAAGAAGAACACTTTTTACGAAAGATAGAAGTATTGCAAGAAAGTGATATTCCGCTAAAAGGTGCGCAAAGCTTACGTTTTCATAAAAATAAAATTACCCAGCCTGACTTTACCTGTATTTCATTAAGTGCCGGTAAAAAGGAAAAGCTTCGCCCTGGCGACTTGGTAGGAGCGCTTACAAAAGATGCAGGCATTCCTGGCGACGACTTAGGTAAAATCAAAGTGCAAAACAGCATGAGTTTTGTCGCAGTGAAAACGCGAAGCGTCAAAAAAGCCATGACCCAGTTTAGAGAGGGTAAGATCAAAGGTAAGCGTATTAGAGCCCGAAAACTTTAACAGGCGCTTTAATAAGTAAGTATTTACCTTAAAGAAAGGAAGGTTAGTGTGGCTGCTGAAACTGATTTAACCCTGTTGCTCAAAAACTTAAACCCTGTAGCCGGTAGTGAAGACTTTGTATTCACCACTTTGCAGGCAGATAAATTAACCAGTTCATTGATTTCAGCGGCTAAGGGCATGTTTCAAGAGCGAGAGGGCACCACGCTCATTTTGCCTTCAGCCGAAGCCGAGCAAGCTGGACTTCAATTTGAAGGTTACTATCGCTGTATAACCTGCGAAGTGCACTCTAGTTTAGAGGCGGTAGGAATGACTGCCGCTATGTCTACCGCATTAGGTAAAGCCGGAATAAGTGCCAACGTGGTAGCGGCTTTCTATCACGACCACATTTTTGTACCTGCTGAAAAAGTTGATTTAGCGCTAGACGTGTTAACGTCGCTATCCGGTTAATTCTGTCGATGCTTATTTGGCAAAAATAATTACTGCTTAATCCAGTATCCACAACACGAAAAAAAGCCCCATGTTTGACACAGCAAACATGGGGCTTTAATTATCGTAGCTCACGTGTGCTACTTAAAGTACGTGAATTACCAAATTTTCACGCGTTCTTCTGGCGGCAGATACAACGCATCGTCTTCGGTAACGTTAAAGGCTTCGTAGAATTCTGGTACGTTGCGCACGGCGCCGTTGGTACGGAATTTAGTAGGAGAGTGGGTGTCTGTCTGTACTTGACTGCGCAACGCTTCTTCGCGGTATTTGCTGGCCCAAACCTGACCATAACCGATGAATACGCGCTGGTCGCCAGTAAAGCCATCTAGCTCTGGGGCTTTTTCACCATCAAGAGACAAGTGGTAAGCTTTAAGCGCAATACTAATACCGCCTAGGTCACCAATGTTTTCACCTAAGGTATATTCGCCGTTTACGTGTAAATCAGGTAACACTTCGAATTGATTGTATTGCTCTATGAGGTTTGCAGTACGTGCTTCAAACTCGCTGCGATCTTCATCGGTCCACCAGTTTCTTAGTACGCCATCACCGTCAAAGGTTGAGCCTGAATCATCGAATCCGTGACCTATTTCGTGTCCGATTACTGCGCCAATACCACCGTAGTTCACCGCGTCTTCTGCGTTCATATCAAAAAACGGAGGCTGCAGAATAGCGGCAGGGAATACAATTTCGTTAAGAGGCGGATTGTAGTATGCGTTAACGGTTTGAGGTGTCATACCCCATTCGTGGGTCCACACCGGGCCGCCTTGTTTCTTCAGCATTTCTTCGTATAGCACGTCAGAGGAGCGCTTAAGGTTACCGAATAAGTCACCGGCATTAACAGTTAGTGCTGAATAATCTCTCCACTGATCTGGATAACCTATTTTGACGGTAAATTTAGACAGTTTGTCCAGCGCTTGCGCACGAGTTTCATCTGTCATCCAATCAAGGTTTTCGATACTTTCTTTGTAAGCTAACAGCAGGTTATTAACCATTTCCATCATGCGATCTTTCGCTTCAGGCGGGAAATGCTGTTTTACATAAACCTTACCGATAAGCTCGCCTACATGGGCATTTGAAAGGCTTACTGCACGACGCCATTGAGGCTGCTGCTCTTCTACGCCGCGAAGCACTTTGCTGTAGAAATTGAAGTTTGCTTCATCAAGCTCGGCATTTAAGCGACTGGCTGAAGCATTTAACAAGCCCCACTTAAGGAACGTTTTCCAATCTTCCAGTGAGGTTTCTGCAATAACGCCATCAATGTTTTGCATGTAGTCTTTTTGCAAAATGCCTAGTGAAGGAATGTCGCTGATGTCAGCTTCAGCAAGATAGGCATCCCAGTTAAACTTAGGCATCAATGCTTTAAGTTCTTCAATCGAAAGTTTGTTATAGTTTGCGGCAAAGTTACGGGCTTGCTCTTTCTTCATGTGTAGTTGAGCAATTTTAGTCTCAAGCTCGAAAAGCATATCGGCACTTTCTTTTGGTGCTTCGAAACCCGCAAGTTCGAACATAGTTTGAATATGCTTAACGTATGCGTCACGAATGGTTTGTGACGTTTCGTCGTCTTTAAAATAGTACTCGCGCTCAGGCAGTCCAAGACCGGCTTGCCACGTGTACATCAGATATTCTTTTGGCGACTTGAGATCTGGGTATTGGGTTAGGCTGAATGGGGTACCGTAGCCATAGCGAGCAGCATAAGCAAAATACTCGGCAAGGTCGGTATAGTCTTCAATAGCCTCAATCTTGGATAGCTCAGGTTTTATTGGCGTTACGCCAAGCTTGTTGCGGGTTTCCATATCCATATAGGCACGGTAAAAATCGCCCACTTTTTGTTCGTCGCTTCCCGCTTTAAAATCACCTTCGGCAGAAGACTTAATAATATCCATTACGTGGTCTTGGGCTTCATCACGAAGAATAACGAAAGAACCGTAGCTAGACTTATCAGCTGGTATTTCAAAATTATCAAACCACTTACCGTTTACGTAGCGGAAGAAGTCATCACCGGGGTCTACAGACAGATCCATATTCTTTTTAATGACGCCTGAAGAAAGCTGCTGCTGAGCTTCTTCAGTGGCAGCGCTTTGGTTTTGCTGTTCTGTCGATGAATTTTGTGGGCTACAGGCCGTTAAGGCCAGTGCCACGCTTAAGCTTAAAACGCTACGTAACATGTGGAGTTTTCCTTTTCATTTTATTGGGCAACATTTGGACTTGCTGCTTATTGTTTTAGTGCGTTGCGAAACCTGTGCATCCCTTCGAAAGAATGGTGTGGCGTATTGCGTGCACGCTTTTTACTAATTTTTAGCATGGCGGCGGTGATAGAAAAAGTGTTTATAGTGAAAATACACAGCTTGTAACAACTTGTAGGGCTAATTTCGCTATAGTGTTTTTTTCACACACTACAACATTCAAGGAACGGCAATGGACTTACATAAAACTCCTTTTGAAAGCGTATCACCGTGCGAGTACGCAGACGCCCTGCCAAGAGAGCAGTTCATGCATTACGGGATTAAACCATTGTGGGACGGTATGCCTCGTATTGCTGGTCCAGCATTCACCGTTAAGTGTGAGCCGGGTGACCATCTTATGCTGCATGCGGCGATATATCGCGCAAGCCCTGGTGATATCATTGTGGTTGAAGCTGACGATGAATTTGCCGTTGCGGGCGGTAACGTCTGCGCAATCGCCCAATCTCGAGGGATTAAAGGCTTCGTAATTGATGGTGTTATCCGAGATATTGCTGAAACCCGTGACAACAAGTTTCCAGTGTTTGCCAGAGGCGTTATACCCAAGCCTGGAGCGAAAAAGTGCATATCGCCGTTAAATGAGCCTATTACCTGTGCTGGTGTAACTGTTCACGCGGGAGACATCATTGTGGCGGACGAGGAGGGCATTGCAGTCATTCCTAAGGATGAGGCGGTAGCAGCCTATGACATTGCCCAAAAGCGCGCACAAAAAGACGGTACTATGACGCTAGAACAGTGGCAGGCTGAACACGCTGAAAAAGTAGAAAGCATACTCGCTAAATTAGGCTTTGCGGAGTAAAGCTTTGCAGAAAATTAGCCATGCTTTGACTGGTTTTTGATAAGCTTTTCACTAAGCCCTTCATTAAGCAATTGGCTTTGCCAAATATTAACTAATGTTAAGTGAGCTTTGCGGTAAAAAAGTACCGCAAAGATCAACACACTTTCAGTTATCGTGTAGAATTGTGACCTAAGCATTTTGGGCATACGTAAACGTGCTCTGTCACCGAATAATTAACGAGTTCTACATGTTTTCATTTTTTGAAAAGCTGACCCAGCCTTTCCCCAATACACCGCCTACTCAACCGCCAACAGGTATCATTGCATTTTGTAAGTACTACACCAAAGGCATGTGGGGCGTCATTCTTACAGTTTCGGTGCTAAGTGCAATTGTGGCCATGTTAGAAGTAGCGCTGTTTGGATTTCTGGGCCAGTTGGTTGACTGGTTTTCTGAACAAAGCCGCGAAACCTTTTTAGAAGACCAAAAATTCACGCTTATTGGCATGGGTTTAACGGTTCTTGTTTTTATTCCATTGTTTATTTTGTTGCGCTCGCTGTTTTCACGCCAGTCCTTGATGGGTAATTACCCCATGCGCATTAGATGGCAGGCACACCGCTACTTACTTGGGCAAAGTTTAACCTTTTTCCACGACGAATTTGCCGGCCGTGTGGCTACTAAGGTAATGCAGACTGCACTATCGGTAAGAGAAACCGTGACCAAGGTTCTCGATTTGCTGGTGTACATCAGCGTTTATTTTATCTCTATGGTAGTGCTTATTTTCAGCACTGACTGGCGCTTAGCCATGCCGCTTATCGTATGGTTCTTTGTGTACATTGGTATTTTAAAAGTGCTGGTGCCTAAACTGAAAGAAGTATCGCAAAAGCAAGCCGACGCGCGCTCATTAATGACAGGGCGTATTGTGGATAGTTACACCAATATCACCACAGTGAAGCTGTTTTCGCATAGTCGCCGTGAAGCTGATTATGCAAAAGAAAGCATGGATGGTTTTCTTAAAACGGTTTACCCACAAATGCGTTTGGTTACCGTATTGGAATTTTGTGTGGAAATGGCTAACGCCATTCTTATCTTTACCATTGGCGCATTGTCTGTGTATTTATGGATGGAAAACATTGCGAGCCCCGGTGATATTGCCATTGCTATTAGTTTGTGTTTGCGACTAAACGGTATGTCGCACTGGGTAATGTGGGAAGTATCTGGCTTGTTTGAGAACTTAGGTACTGTGCAAGACGGCATGAATACACTAGCGCAGCCAATCGCAGTAAAAGATAAACCTAAGGCTAATGCACTTAAAGTAAATGGCGGCGGGATTAACTTCGACAACGTGAACTTTTCTTATGCTGGGGCCGATGAAAAGCCTATTGATGTGTTTAAAAATTTAGATTTAGACATCAAGCCTGGTGAAAAAGTAGGGTTAGTGGGGCGCTCTGGTGCAGGTAAATCAACTTTAGTGAACCTATTAATGCGCTTTTACGATACCCAAAGTGGCCGAATTGTCATTGATGGGCAAGATATTACCCAAGTGGGGCAGGAAACCCTACGAGCTAAAATCAGTATGGTAACGCAGGATACCTCGTTGATGCATCGCTCTGTACGCGACAATATTTTATACGGGCGTACGGATGCGACCGAAGAGGATATGGTAAAGGCGGCTAAGCAAGCCGAGGCGCACGATTTTATCCTTACCCTCACCGATAGTTACGGTAGAACAGGCTACGACGCGCATGTAGGTGAGCGAGGCGTTAAGCTTTCAGGCGGTCAGCGCCAGCGAATTGCTATTGCACGAGTGTTACTGAAAGACGCGCCCGTGCTGGTACTAGACGAAGCCACATCGGCACTAGATTCAGAAGTTGAAGCGGCCATTCAAGCCTGTCTGGATAAGGTGATGGAAGGTAAAACCGTGCTAGCCATTGCACATCGCCTATCTACCATTGCACAAATGGACAGGTTGCTTGTTTTGGATAAAGGTAACATTGTAGAGCAGGGCACACATGCTGAGCTTATCGCTCAAAATGGTATTTATGCGAAGCTTTGGGCTCACCAAACCGGCGGATTTATTGGTGTTGAATAAGAAACTTGTGAAATGGTGTTCAATCGCAGAAGGGATGGATAAACCGCTTGTATCTTGAAAGTGGTTAAGTATAATACGCGTCCCTCCCTTGCGATACCGCACTTTCCTTAGAAAAGACGCACAACTCACAAGGGCAGTGTAAGTAAATTTTGTCTTTTAGACACCACAGGGGTGTAGTTCGAATTGGTAGAACAGCGGTCTCCAAAACCGATGGTTGGGGGTTCGAGTCCCTCCACCCCTGCCAAATTTACTTAAACTAAGAATTTTTAAATTGCGCATTAAATGAGTGCGTAAAACAACGACGCTGTAGTGCTAGGATCGTAACATGAGCGAAAAGACGGAAAATCAGTCCAATGCATTGGACATGTTTAAATGGGTAGTGGTTTTTGCACTACTTGCCGGTTTAGTAACCGCTAATACAATGTACGGTGAGATCTCGGTACTATACCGTGCTATCGCTATTGTTGTAGTAGTTGGTATAGCTGGTTTTATCGCGGCAACTACCGAAAAAGGTAGCACCTTCTTGAGCTTTGCTAAAGAGTCTCGCACAGAAGTTCGCAAGGTTGTGTGGCCAACTCGTCAAGAGGCGAACCAAACTACACTTATCGTGCTTGCAGCGACGTTAATCATGGCACTAATTTTATGGGGACTAGACGGCATCATCGTTCGTGTAGTTGGCTTTATTACTGGAATAGGAGCATAAACGTATGTCTGAAGAAGAAGCAGTAAAGAAAAGATGGTACGTAGTACAAGCCTATTCGCAATATGAGTCTCGTGTAAAGAAGACCCTGCTTGAATACATCAAAATGCACAACATGGAAGACTACTTCGGTCAGGTACTAGTACCAACAGAAGAAGTTGTTGAGATGCGTGCGGGTCAGAAGCGTAAATCTGAGCGCAAGTTCTACCCGGGTTATGTACTGGTAGAAATGGCAATGACTGAAGAGTCTTGGCACTTAGTGAAAAGCGTTCCTCGTGTACTTGGTTTCATCGGTGGTACATCTGATCGCCCTATGCCTATCACGCAAAAAGAAGCTGATGCTATCTTAAATCGTCTTGAAGAAAACGTTGATAAGCCAAGACCAAAGACCTTGTTCGAACCAGGCGAAGTTATTCGTGTTACCGATGGTCCATTTGCAGACTTCAACGGTGTGGTAGAAGAAGTCGACTACGAAAAGAGCCGCGTAAAGGTGTCGGTACTTATCTTCGGTCGTTCTACACCGGTAGACCTAGAATTTGGTCAGGTAGAAAAAGGCTAAGCCCTCTCTGCTGAACACATTTAAAAAAGCCCCTTTGAAAGGGGCTTTTTTGTAGGTAATAACTCATTAAACGGCGTAGGCGTAAAAATACTAACCTTTCGATGGTTTTTTATTCTAATTAGCCCTTGCATAGTAATTAATCACCTTATATAATGCGCGCCCTTTTAAACGGAAACGGGAAGCCGATTGAGCAAATAATCTCTGTATTTGCGAGGCGTTAGACCCAAACAAGAGAGCATGTAAAATGGCTAAAAAAGTAAGCGGTATTATCAAGCTTCAGGTTGCAGCTGGCGCTGCTAACCCAAGTCCACCGGTTGGTCCTGCACTAGGTCAGCACGGTGTAAACATCATGGAATTCTGTAAGGCTTTCAACGCGAAAACTGAAAGTCTTGAGAAAGGCGCTCCAGTACCAGTAGAAATTACTGTATACGAAGATCGCTCTTTCACATTCGAAACTAAGACTCCTCCTGCGTCTTACCTGCTTAAGAAAGCAGCGGGCATCAAGAGTGGTTCTGGCCGTCCTAACACTGAAAAAGTGGGTAAAGTTACTCGCGCTCAGTTGGAAGAGATTGCTAAAACTAAAGAGCCAGACCTTACTGCAGCTGATCTAGATGCAGCGGTACGCACTATCGCGGGTTCTGCTCGCTCAATGGGCTTGAACGTAGAGGACTAATCGAATGGCTAAATTAACTAAACGCGCTCGCCTAATCCGCGACAAAGTTGACTCTACTAAAGAGTACGAAATCAACGAAGCAGTAGCGCTTCTTAAAGAACTAGCAACTGCTAAGTTCGCAGAAAGCGTTGACGTATCTGTTAACCTTGGTATCGATGCGAAGAAATCTGACCAAAACGTTCGTGGTGCAACTGTACTACCTAACGGTACTGGTAAAGACGTTCGCGTTGCAGTATTCACTCAAGGTGCAAATGCTGAAGCAGCGAAAGAAGCTGGTGCAGACATCGTTGGTATGGACGACTTAGCTGAGCAAGTTAAGAAAGGCGAAATGAACTTTGACGTAGTAGTTGCTAGCCCAGACGCGATGCGTGTTGTTGGTCAACTAGGTCAAATCTTAGGTCCACGTGGCCTTATGCCTAACCCTAAAACTGGCACTGTAACGCCTGACGTTGCAACTGCAGTTAAGAACGCTAAAGCTGGTCAGGTACGCTACCGTAACGATAAGAACGGTATCATCCACGCTAGCATCGGTAAGATTGCGTTCGAAGCGAACCAAATTCAAGAAAACCTTGAAGCGCTACTTGAAGCACTGAAGAAAGCTAAGCCTTCTTCTGCTAAAGGTACATACATCAAGAAGATCAGCCTAAGCACTACAATGGGTGCTGGTGTTGCTCTTGATAAGGCTTCTGTAGGTCTTTAATTTCGCTGAGCTTAGGCTCATCGAAATCTCTTAAAGGTTATGGGTTGGAGCTGTGACAATTAGCAGTGCTAATAAGCAGCTCCCGTCCAAGACCGCAGGTGCGGTGTGGTGAAAGAGGTAAGAGAACTTTCACAGTCAACACACGGCTTAATACAACAACCTGCGCAGACGGTGGTTTGACTCAGACTCTCTGGGGTAACAAACACCGTAGAGCGGTATCAACCATGAGGGTTGGTATCAATCTGTGAACCCTGATGGCGTGAGTAGGTAACTACACACAAAATCAGATACAAAGAGGTGAACTCAGTGGCACTAGGTTTAGCAGCAAAAAAAGAGATCGTAGCAGAAGTTTCTGAAGTTGCGTCTCGCGCTCTATCCGTAGCCGTTGCTGAATACCGTGGGATGGAAGTTGCAGAACTGACTGAACTACGTGTTAAGGCTCGTGAGCAAGGCGTATACCTAAAGGTTGTACGTAACACTCTTGCAAAGCGTGCTCTAGCAGACAGTCAATTTGCAGACTTAGACAGCGCCCTAACTGGCCCGCTTATCTATGGTTTCTCTATCGACGCACCAGGCGGTGCGGCACGTCTTTTCAAAGACTTCGGTAAGACTAACGATAAGCTTAAAGTTACAGCACTATCTATTGGTAGCGGTCTTCTTGGTCCAGAGAAATTGGACGCAGTTGCAGCACTACCTACCCGCGACGAAGCGCTTGCGAAACTACTTGCAACCTTCAAAGCACCAGTTGGGAAATTCGTTCAAACAATCAACGAAGTTCCTGGCAAGTTTGTGCGCGTATTGGCGGCGGTCAAAGACACCAAGTAATTGGCGTTTTTGGCATATTGATTTTTTTAACATTTTATACCCAGGAGTTTAGAGAACATGGCTCTAACTAAAGAAGATATCTTAAACGCAATCGCTGAAATGCCGGTAATGGAACTGGTAGAACTAATTGAAGCGGCTGAAGAGAAATTCAACGTATCTGCTGCAGCTGCTGTTGCTGTTGCTGGTCCAGCTGCTGGTGGCGACGCTGCTGCTGCAGAAGAAAAGACTGAATTCGACGTTGTAATGACTTCATTCGGTGGCAACAAAGTTGCAGTTATCAAAGCAGTTCGCGGTGCGACTGGCCTAGGTCTTAAAGAAGCTAAAGAAGTAGTTGAGTCTGCTCCTAAAGCTATCAAAGAAGGCGTAAGCAAAGATGAAGCTGAAGCACTTAAGAAAGAGCTTGAAGAAGCTGGTGCAGAAGTAGAAATTAAGTAATCTGACCTAGTCAGATTATTGCCTGAGACGGCAAGGCTGGTGGTTTTTTGAACCACCAGCCTTTTTGCGCTGTATAGTGTGTAGAAACTAACCCTTGGTTACACTACTTAAAGCGCCATTCGGAAATACCCATAAAAAGCATAAAAATCCAACAAGTTAACTAATAATTGGTTAAATTTTGTTGTATGCTGGTGTATCTGCCCGAAAAAGGGTTGTGGAAGTTTGTTGCTTAGTGCGCCATTTGAAACGCAGCTTTTAGCCCATAGCACGCGTTTTAAAGCATTTTGCAGCAGGTTGGGTCATAAATCAGCAGGCTGAGGAACCCATGGTTTACTCTTATAGCGAAAAGAAACGTATCCGTAAGGATTTTGGCAAACGCCCACAGGTACTGGAAATTCCATACCTTCTTTCAATTCAGCTTGATTCTTTCAAAAAGTTTATTGAGACCGATCCGGAAGCTCAATACGGTTTGGAAGCAGCATTTCGTTCCGTTTTTCCAATTAAAAGCTACTCAGGTAGTTCAGAGCTTCAATATGTAAGCTACCGCCTGGGAGAGCCAGTTTTCGACGTTAAAGAATGTCAAATTCGTGGCGTAACTTTCTCTGCTCCGTTAAGAGTAAAACTACGGTTAGTGTTGTTCGATAAAGACGCTGCCCCAGGTACCGTAAAAGATATTAAAGAACAAGAAGTGTACATGGGCGAGATCCCATTGATGACTGAGAACGGTACGTTCGTTATCAATGGTACTGAGCGTGTTATCGTGTCACAGCTACACCGTTCACCTGGTGTATTCTTTGATCACGACAAAGGTAAAACCCACTCGTCAGGTAAAGTGCTTTATAACGCACGTGTAATTCCTTACCGTGGTTCGTGGTTAGACTTCGAGTTTGACCCGAAAGATAACCTGTTTGTACGTATTGACCGTCGTCGTAAATTGCCTGCAACTATTATCTTGCGCGCACTTGAAATGACGTCTGAAGAAATCCTTGATACTTTCTTCGACAAAGTTGGCGTACGTATCAACAAAGACAAGTTGATGATGGAAGTGGTTCCAGATCGCCTTCGTGGTGAAACTGCTGCATTTGACATCATTGATGGTGAAGGCAACGTTGTTGTTGAAACGGGTCGTCGTATCTCAGCACGTCATACTCGTGCACTAGAGAAAGCAGGTCTTACTGAGCTAGAAGTTCCAGCTGATTACCTAATTGGCCGCGTATACGCTGCTACTTACGTAAACGAAGACACTGGCGAAGTTATTGTAAGCGCGAACGAAGAACTTACCCTTGAGAACCTAGCGGCGCTAAGTCAAGCGGGTATCAAAGAGTTCGAAACGCTTTACATTAACGAGCTTGACCACGGTTCATATATTTCAGATACACTTCGTATCGACTCTTCAACTAACCGCCTAGAAGCGCTCGTTGAAATTTACCGTATGATGCGTCCTGGTGAGCCACCAACAAAAGACGCAGCAGAAACCTTGTTCGATAACTTGTTCTTCTCTGACGAACGTTACGATCTATCTTCTGTTGGCCGCATGAAGTTCAACCGCCGTCTAGGCCGTGAAGAGCTTATTGGTTCAGGCACGCTAGATAAAGAAGACATTATTTCTGTAATGAAGCAGCTAATAATGATTCGTGACGGTAAAGACGAAGTAGATGATATCGATCACCTAGGTAACCGTCGTATCCGTTCTGTTGGTGAAATGGCAGAGAACCAATTCCGCGTTGGTCTTGTGCGTGTAGAACGTGCAGTTAAAGAGCGTCTAAGCTTAGGCGATCTAGACAACGTAATGCCGCAAGACCTAATTAACGCTAAGCCTATCTCGGCTGCGGTTAAAGAGTTCTTCGGTTCATCTCAGCTTTCTCAGTTCATGGACCAAAACAACCCGCTATCAGAAGTAACGCACAAGCGTCGTATTTCTGCATTAGGCCCGGGTGGTCTTACACGTGAACGTGCAGGCTTCGAGGTTCGAGACGTACACCCGACTCACTATGGTCGTCTATGTCCAATCGAAACGCCGGAAGGCCCGAACATCGGTCTTATCAACTCATTGGCGAGCTTTGCGCGAACCAATGACTTCGGTTTCCTTGAAACACCTTTCCGTCGCATTGTTGACGGTGTGGTAACAGACGAAATCGATTACTTATCTGCAATTGAAGAAGGTCAATTCGCAATCGCTCAGGCTAACATTGCGCTGACTGAGAATGGCGAGTTGGTAGACGACCTAATTCCATGTCGTCACCGCGGTGAAACTACTTTGATGCCAACTGAAGACATCAAATACATGGACGTTTCACCACAGCAAATCGTTTCAATTGCTGCGAGTATTATTCCATTCCTAGAGCACGATGATGCAAACCGTGCACTTATGGGTGCGAACATGCAACGTCAGGCAGTACCTACATTGCGCGCTGATAAGCCGCTAGTTGGTACCGGTATGGAAAGAACTATCGCGGTTGACTCAGGTGTTACTGTAGTTGCTAAGCGCGGTGGTGTGGTTGATTATGTTGATGCCAGCCGTATCGTAATTAAAGTAGACGAAGATGAAATGCTTCCAGGTGAAGCAGGTATCGATATCTACAACCTGACTAAATACACGCGTTCTAACCAGAACACTTGTATCAATCAGAAGCCTACCTGTAGTGTTGGCGACCCGATTGTTACTGGTGACGTGCTAGCTGATGGTCCTTCAACAGACTTAGGTGACCTTGCACTTGGTCAGAACATGCGTATCGCGTTCATGCCGTGGAATGGTTACAACTTCGAGGATTCAATCCTTATTTCTGAGCGTGTAGCACAGGAAGACCGATTCACTACAATCCACATTCAAGAGCTTAGCTGTATCGCTCGTGATACTAAGCTTGGGCCAGAAGAAATTTCTTCTGATATCCCGAACGTGGGTGAATCTGCACTAAGCAAGCTTGATGAATCAGGTGTTGTTTACATTGGTGCGGAAGTGAAAGGTGGTGACATCCTAGTAGGTAAAGTAACGCCTAAAGGTGAAACTCAGCTTACGCCAGAAGAGAAACTACTACGTGCAATCTTCGGTGAAAAAGCGTCTGACGTTAAAGATACGTCTCTACGTGTACCTAACTCTGTTCACGGTACCGTAATTGATGTTCAAGTATTTACCCGTGACGGTGTAGAGAAAGACAAGCGCGCGCTAGAAATCGAAGACATGCAGCTACGTCAGGTTAAGAAAGACCTTACTGATGAGTTCGAAATTCTTGCTGACGGTATCTTTGCCCGTGCGCAAACTGCACTTCTACGTGCTGGTGTTGACCAAGCTAAGCTTGACAGCCTACCGCGTGAAAAGTGGTTTGAAATTGCACTTAACAGCGAAGATGCACAGCTAGAGCTAGACCAAATCGCTGATCAGCACGCTGAAATTAAAGCGGACTTCGATAAGAAGTTTGAAACTAAGCGTCGTAAGATCACACAAGGCGATGACCTAGCACCTGGCGTACTTAAGATTGTTAAGGTTTACCTTGCGGTTAAGCGTCACATCCAACCGGGTGACAAGATGGCCGGACGTCACGGTAACAAAGGTGTTATCTCGACTATCCAGCCTGTAGAAGACATGCCATACGATGCTAACGGTACGCCGGTAGATATCGTTCTTAACCCACTAGGTGTACCGTCTCGTATGAACATCGGTCAGATCCTAGAAACTCACTTGGGTATGGCTGCACACGGTCTTGGTGTGAAGATTGATCGCATGATTAAAGAGCAGCGTGAGCTGGCTGAACTGCGTGAGTTCTTGAAGAAGGTGTACGAGCTTGGTGAAAATCACCAAGAAGTTGACATCGATAACTTCACAGACCACGAAGTACGTCGCTTAGCTGAAAACCTTCGTAAGGGTGTTCCGATTGCAACGCCTGTATTCGACGGTGCTCGTGAATCAGAAATCAAAGAAATGCTGAAGCTTGCTGATATTCCAGAAAGCGGTCAGATTTCATTGTTCGACGGTCGTACCGGTCGCGAGTTTGAGCGTCCAGTTACGGTTGGTTACATGTACATGCTGAAACTGAACCACTTAGTAGACGACAAGATGCACGCGCGTTCTACTGGTTCTTACAGCCTTGTTACACAGCAGCCTCTTGGTGGTAAAGCACAGTTTGGTGGTCAGCGCTTCGGTGAGATGGAAGTGTGGGCACTTGAAGCATACGGTGCAGCATATACCCTTCAGGAAATGCTTACTGTTAAGTCAGATGACGTTAACGGCCGTACCAAGATGTACAAGAACATCGTCGATGGCGACCACAGAATGGAACCTGGCATGCCAGAATCATTCAACGTACTACTTAAAGAAATTCGCTCGTTGGGTATCAACATCGAGCTTGAAGAAAAGTAATACGGCAATCGCCGCGTAATGTTATGAGATGGCCCGGCGCTTGCGCCGGGTTCTAGAGACTGACTCCGCTGGGAGAGTAATGTGAAAGACTTATTAAAGTTTCTAAAGCAACAAAACAAGACTGAAGAATTCGATAATATTCGAATCGGTCTGTCTTCACCTGACATGATTCGTTCATGGTCATTCGGTGAAGTTAAAAAGCCTGAAACAATTAACTACCGTACGTTCAAGCCTGAGCGTGACGGTCTGTTCTGTGCGCGTATCTTTGGTCCGGTTAAAGACTACGAGTGTCTTTGCGGTAAGTACAAGCGCCTTAAGCACCGCGGTGTTATCTGTGAGAAGTGTGGCGTTGAAGTTACACTGACTAAAGTACGTCGTGAGCGTATGGGTCACATCGAGCTAGCTAGCCCGGTTGCACACATCTGGTTCCTTAAATCACTTCCGTCTCGTATCGGCCTTATGCTTGATATGACACTTCGTGATATTGAACGTGTACTTTACTTTGAATCATACGTGGTTACAGAGCCAGGTATGACAACGCTTGAGCGCAGCCAACTTCTAAACGAAGAAGAGTACTTGGATGCACTTGAAGAGCACGGTGACGAGTTTGAAGCGAAGATGGGTGCTGAGGCAGTATTCGATCTTCTAACAGTACTTGACGTAGACGCAGATGTTGCGGCTATGCGTGAAGAGCTGCCTTCAATTAATTCTGAAACCAAGCGTAAGAAGATTACTAAGCGTCTGAAATTGCTTGAGTCATTCCAACAATCTGGCAACAAGCCAGAGTGGATGATCATGACGGTTCTTCCGGTACTTCCGCCAGATTTACGTCCTCTAGTACCACTAGATGGCGGCCGTTTTGCGACGTCTGACCTTAACGACCTATACCGTCGTGTAATCAACCGTAACAATCGTCTTAAGCGTCTTCTAGACCTAGCTGCTCCAGACATTATCGTACGCAACGAAAAGCGTATGCTTCAAGAGTCTGTAGATGCGCTTCTAGATAACGGACGTCGTGGTCGTGCGATTACCGGTTCTAACAAGCGTCCACTTAAGTCGCTTGCAGACATGATCAAAGGTAAGCAAGGTCGTTTCCGTCAAAACCTTCTTGGTAAGCGTGTTGACTACTCTGGCCGTTCTGTAATTACCGTTGGTCCAACGCTACGTCTTCACCAGTGTGGTCTTCCTAAGAAGATGGCACTTGAGCTATTCAAACCGTTTATCTACGGTAAGCTTGAAGGTCGTGGTCTTGCGACAACAATCAAAGCTGCTAAGAAGCTTGTAGAGCGCGAAGCACCAGAGGTTTGGGACGTACTAGACGACGTTATCCGCGAACACCCGGTACTACTTAACCGTGCACCTACACTTCACCGTTTGGGTATCCAAGCATTCGAACCTACACTAATCGAAGGTAAAGCGATTCAGCTTCACCCGCTAGTGTGTGCGGCGTACAACGCCGACTTCGATGGTGACCAAATGGCGGTACACGTACCGTTGACAATCGAAGCACAGCTAGAAGCACGTGCCCTTATGATGTCAACGAACAACATCCTGTCACCAGCGAACGGTGAGCCAATTATCGTACCTTCACAGGACGTTGTATTAGGTCTTTATTACCTAACGCGTGACAAAGTAAACGGCTTAGGCGAAGGCATGGTGTTTACCAGCCCGAATGAAGCAGAAAAAGCGTACCGTACAGGTAATGCTGAGCTTCACTCTCGCGTTAAAGTACGTATTACTGAATATGACATCGATGAAGATGGCAACAAAACTGAGAAAGTAACCCTAACTGACACTACTGTTGGTCGTGCGATTTTCTCATTGATCCTTCCAAAGGGTCTGCCGTTTGAAATCATCAACCAAGCGATGGGCAAGAAGCAAATTTCAAAACTATTGAATGCTTGTTACCGTACGCTAGGTCTGAAAGACACAGTAATTGCTGCTGACCAAATCATGTATACCGGTTTCCACTACGCGATGATCGCGGGTGCGTCTGTTGGTATCGACGATATGGTTATCCCTGCTGCTAAGAAAGAAATTATCGACGCGGCGGAAGCAGAAGTTATCGAAATTCAGGAACAGTTCCAAAACGGTCTTGTTACCGCGGGTGAGCGTTACAACAAAGTTATCGATATCTGGTCAAATGCCAACGAAAAAGTTGCTAAGGCCATGATGGATAACCTTAAGACTGACATCGTAATTAACCGCGATGGCGAAGAAGAAGAGCAATCATCATTTAACTCAGTTTACATGATGGCCGACTCGGGTGCTCGTGGTAGTGCCGCTCAGATTCGTCAGCTTGCAGGTATGCGTGGTCTGATGGCTAAGCCAGATGGCTCAATCATCGAAACCCCAATTACGGCGAACTTCCGTGAAGGTCTGAACGTACTACAGTACTTCATCTCAACTCACGGTGCTCGTAAAGGTCTAGCGGATACCGCACTTAAGACAGCTAACTCGGGTTACCTAACACGTCGTCTAGTAGACGTTGCACAAGACTTGGTAATCACTAACGACGACTGTGGCACATTCGAAGGTGTTCAAATGACACCACTAATCGAAGGTGGCGACGTTGTTGAGCCGCTACGCGAGCGTGTACTAGGTCGTGTGGTAGCAGAAGACGTACTTAAGCCAGGTACTGACGAAGTACTAGTTGAGCGTAATGTTCTTCTAGACGAAGCGTTAGTAGACATGCTTGAAGCCAACTCAGTTGACCAAATAATGGTTCGCTCGGTAATCACTTGTGACAACGACTTCGGTGTTTGTGCTAAGTGTTACGGTCGTGACCTTGCACGTGGTCACATGGTGGGTAGCGGTGAATCGGTTGGTGTTATTGCAGCACAGTCAATCGGTGAACCAGGTACACAGCTTACCATGCGTACGTTCCACATCGGTGGTGCGGCATCAAGAGCATCTGCTGAGAACAGCGTACAAGTTAAAACAGCGGGTAGCCTTAAGCTACACAACGCGAAATTCGTACGTAACTCTGAAGGTAAAGTGGTTATTGTTTCTCGTTCAACAGAGCTTACTGTTATCGACGAGCAAGGCCGTGAGAAAGAGCGCTATAAAGTACCTTACGGTGCTGTACTTAGCGTGGATGATGGTGCATCAATTGCAGCTGGCGACGTTGTTGCTAACTGGGATCCGCATAGTCACCCAATCATCACTGAACGTGCAGCTAAGATTAGCTTCGCAGACATTGATGACTCTAACACCGAAATGCAGCAAGACGAGCTTACTGGTCTAACACGTATCGTTGTTAAAGACCTTGCGAAAGTTAACGCGAAAGAGCCTAAGCTTATCCTTGAGAGCGACGAGTTCGGTCTTCAGGAAATTCGTCTTCCAAGCTTTACCACGATTGAAGCGTCGGAAGGCAAAGTGGCTAACGAAGGTGACGTGCTAGCACGTATTCCTCAGGAAAGCTCGAAGACTCGTGATATCACGGGTGGTCTACCGCGCGTTGCGGACCTATTTGAAGCACGTAAGCCTAAAGAGCCTGCTATCCTTGCAGAAATCTCAGGTACTATCGGCTTCGGTAAAGAGACCAAAGGTAAGAAGCGTCTTGTAATTACACCTGCTGAAGGTGATGCATACGAAGAGATGATTCCTAAGTGGCGTCAGCTTAACGTGTTCGAAGGTGAGAAAGTGGAAAAAGGCGAAGTTATCGCCGATGGTCCAGAGTCTCCACACGATATCCTACGTCTACGTGGTATCTCAGCAGTAGCAAACTACATCGTGAACGAAGTTCAGGAAGTATACCGTCTACAGGGTGTTAAGATTAACGATAAGCACATCGAAGTAGTTATCCGTCAGATGCTACGTAAGTGCATTATCACTCACCCAGGCGATACGCAGTTCCTTGAAGGCGAACAGGTTGAAGTATCGAACGTTAAAGTGGCGAACCGTGAAATTGAAAAACACGGTAAGATCCCTGCGCAGTACGAAACACAGCTGCTTGGTATCACTAAGGCGTCACTGTCTACTGAGTCATTTATCTCAGCGGCATCGTTCCAAGAAACAACACGTGTTCTAACTGAAGCTGCGGTTCAAGGTAAAGAAGATGACCTACGCGGTCTGAAAGAAAACGTAATCGTTGGTCGTCTAATTCCAGCGGGTACCGGTTTCGCTTACCACGAACGCCGTGCACAACGTCGCAAAGAGCAAATCGAAGAAATGTCAGTTTCTGCTGCTGAAGCAGAACAGGCACTAACCGAAGCGCTTAATGCAGGTGCAGACGAAGATACTGCCGAATAAGGCAAGATCATAGGAGTACGTTAACGTACTCCTAACAATTTGGCAGTCAAGTTGTACAGATTGCAGATAAATTATCTGCTTAAGCTTTGTACACCTTGACAGTCAGAGCGATGATCTTTAATATTCCGCGACCCGATTTTGGATAGCCATCAAATGGCTCGATAAACGGTCGCGGTTTTTCGTATCAGCGCTCAGTGAATATTGACGAGCACAATGTTCACAAACAAGCGCGATTAATAGATTAATCGCATTAATATGGACCCAGTCGCAGTGATTGGGTTTTCGTAGTTTTTAATCAGGAGCTAGTTAATGGCAACAGTTAACCAGTTAGTGCGCAAGCCGCGTAGAAAGCCCGTTGAAAAAAGCAACGTAGCTGCTCTACAAGCTTGTCCACAAAGACGTGGTGTATGTACTCGTGTATATACTACTACGCCTAAGAAACCAAACTCTGCACTACGTAAAGTATGTCGTGTACGTCTAACTAACGGTTTTGAAGTTTCTTCATACATCGGTGGTGAAGGTCACAACCTACAAGAGCACAGTGTAGTACTTATCCGTGGTGGTCGTGTTAAAGATCTACCAGGTGTTCGTTATCACACAGTTCGCGGTACTCTTGACTGCGCAGGTGTAAACGATCGTAGACAAGCCCGTTCTAAGTACGGCGCGAAGAAGCCTAAGTCTTAACGGTTCTCCGTTAGTAAGGCCAAACTGAAGTTTAAGAGTTTTGGGTTTTCCCTGAATTCATACGGAGAATAGAAAATGCCAAGAAGAAGAGTCGTAGGTCAACGTAAAATCCTACCAGAGCCAAAATTTGGTTCACAACTGCTTGCGAAATTCATGAATGTCGTAATGCTCGACGGCAAAAAGTCAGTCGCTGAAAGAATCGTTTACGGTGCGCTTGATATTGTTGCTGAAAAAACCGGCAAAGCACACCTAGATATCTTCGAGGAAGCGCTTGATAACATCCGCCCAACAGTAGAGGTTAAGTCTCGTCGTGTTGGTGGTTCAACTTATCAGGTTCCAGTTGAAGTACGTCCAGTTCGTCGTAACGCGCTAGGTATGCGTTGGATGGTAGAAGCTGCACGTAAACGTGGCGAAAAGTCTATGGCACAACGCCTAGCGGCTGAAATGCTAGACGCAGCAGATAATAAAGGTTCAGCGGTTAAGAAACGTGAAGACGTTCACCGTATGGCCGAAGCAAACAAAGCGTTTGCTCACTACCGTTGGTAATCAACGTTATTTAACTGAGAGAGATTTATGCCTCGTAAGACCTCGATTGAGCGTTATCGCAATATTGGTATTGTGGCTCACGTGGACGCGGGTAAAACCACGACCACAGAGCGAGTCCTGTTTTATACAGGGCTGTCTCACAAAATCGGTGAAGTGCACGATGGTGCTGCTACCATGGACTGGATGGAGCAAGAGCAGGAGCGTGGTATTACTATCACGTCTGCTGCAACGACTTGTTTCTGGTCTGGTATGGAGCAACAGTTCGATCAGCACAGAATTAACATCATCGACACCCCTGGACACGTAGACTTTACTATTGAAGTAGAGCGGTCATTACGTGTACTAGACGGTGCAGTAGTTGTTTTCTGTGGGTCTTCTGGGGTAGAACCTCAATCAGAGACAGTCTGGCGACAGGCTGACAAATATGAAGTGCCACGCCTTGTGTTCGTTAATAAAATGGACCGGGCTGGCGCTGATTTTGAGCGCGTTGTGGGGCAAATCCGTAAGCGTTTAGGCGCAAACTGTGTTCCGATTCAAATCAACATGGGCGCTGAAGAGAATTTTCATGGCGTCATCGACCTTGTGAAGATGAAAGCCATCAACTGGAATGAAGACGACATGGGTATGACATTTACCTATGAAGACATTCCGGCTGAATATCTTGATACCGCTGAGCAGTACCGTACCGAGATGATCGAAGCGGCTGCAGAAGCGTCTGATGAGCTGATGGATAAGTATTTAGAAGGCGAAGAGCTGACTGAAGAAGAAATCCGTTTAGGCCTTCGTACGCGTACACTGAACAACGAAATTGTTCTTGCCACTTGTGGCAGTGCCTTCAAAAACAAAGGTGTTCAGGCAGTACTAGACTCTGTAATTCACTATTTACCGTCTCCAACTGAAGTTAAAGCCATTACAGGTGTGCTTGACGATAAAGACGAGACTGAAGCAGAGCGTCATTCAAGCGACGATGAGCCTTTCTCAGCACTAGCATTTAAAATAGCAACTGACCCATTTGTGGGCACGTTGACCTTTTTCCGCTGTTACTCAGGTGTAGTTAATACGGGCGATACTGTATATAACCCAGTAAAAGGTAAACGTGAGCGCTTCGGGCGTATCGTGCAAATGCACGCAAAAGACCGCGAAGAGCTTAAAGAAGTACGCGCAGGTGACATTGCCGCCGCTATCGGCCTTAAAGATGTTACCACTGGTGATACGCTTTGCGATCCGAATCACGTTATCACGTTAGAGCGTATGGAGTTCCCAGACCCTGTTATTTCAATAGCAGTAGAGCCTAAATCTCAGGCTGACCAAGAAAAAATGGGTATTGCCTTAGGCAAACTTGCGGCAGAAGATCCATCGTTTAAAGTTAAAACTGATGATGAGACGGGTCAGACAATTATCTCAGGTATGGGTGAACTTCACCTTGATATCATTGTCGACCGCATGAAGCGCGAATTTAAAGTTGAATGTAACGTAGGTAACCCACAGGTTGCTTATCGCGAAACCCTTCGTAAATCTGTTGAAGTGGAAGGGAAGTTCGTTCGTCAGTCAGGCGGCCGAGGCCAATTTGGTCATGTATGGCTGCGCATTGAGCCTCAGGAAGAAGGTTCAGGCTACGAATTTGTGAACGAAATCGTCGGTGGTGTTGTACCAAAAGAGTTCATTCCAGCGGTCGATAAAGGAATTCAGGAGCAGATGCGAAGTGGTGTTCTTGCAGGGTTCCCAGTACTAGATGTAAAGGTAACTTTGTTTGATGGTTCTTACCACGATGTTGACTCTTCTGAAATGGCGTTTAAGATCGCCGGCTCTATGGGTTTCAAAAAAGGCGCCGCAGAAGCAAATCCGGTGTTGCTTGAACCCACAATGAAAGTTGAAGTGACTACTCCAGAAGACTGGATGGGTGATGTAGTCGGTGACATTAATCGTCGCCGCGGCATGATCGAAGGTATGGAAGATGGCGTAGCAGGTGTTAAAATAATACGTGCAAAAGTGCCGCTTTCAGAAATGTTTGGCTACGCAACTGATTTGCGTTCACAAACACAAGGTCGTGCTTCATACTCAATGGAGTTCTTCAATTATTCTGAGGCGCCTAACAATGTGGCGCAGGCTATTATTGAATCTAGAATTTAATCTAAATGAAGGTTCGGTCCGGTCTATTGGTGGGTCGGACTTTTAACTTAGGAAACGAGAAAAATGGCAAAAGAAAAGTTTGAACGTACGAAACCCCACGTAAACGTGGGTACAATCGGCCACGTTGACCACGGTAAAACTACCCTAACTGCAGCTATCACTACAGTTCTTTCTAAAACTTACGGCGGTTCTGCTCAGGCTTTCGATCAATTCGATAACGCGCCTGAGGAGAAAGCTCGTGGTATCACCCTTTCTACTTCACACGTAGAATATGACACTCCCTACTCATCACTACGCACACGGTAGACTGCCCTAGGACAGGCTGAATTACGTTAAAAACATGATTCACTGGCTGCTGCTTCGACTAAAGGGGGGTATCCGCACTAATTGGCTGCGAATGGACAGTCCTTAGGTTCTCAGAACTCCTTATTCAGCTCCCTACTTTAGATCGGCGGCGTTGGTTTCTCTTAACATCAGCTGTATTTCGGGTATCGGGTGGGGACTCGTCCTGTTCCATGAAAAACGTTTTCCCTTTACGCAAATCATGGAAGGTCGGCCATCCCCTTTAAATAAAACTGAATTCTCCCAGGGTCCCTC